>JBBSDT010000217.1:0-5860 GCA_038240405.1 Ignavibacteria bacterium | reverse complement strand
AGGATCGTTATATATTATACTTATTTTCATTCTTTTGTTCTTAAGCATCAATCGGAATTTTAATATTAATTTATTTTCAAAAAGTATTTTATACTAAGTCACTAAAATTATCCTCTATCTGAATTTCTTTCAATCGCCGTATCCAGAACCTTGTTTATCATTGCATTATAATCCATGCCGAACTCTCTTGCAGCCTTTGGATAACAGGAATTATCCGCCGGGTCGGGCAGAATTCCAGGCAATGGGTTTATTTCAATAATATTCGGAACATTATTTTTATCCAGCCGCACATCTATACGCGCCCAGTCCCTTATTCTCAAGGCATTATATGCATCTTTACAAATACTTTCAATTTGATTGTACAGTTTCGATTCTATTTCAGCTGGACACATAAAAATATCCAGCTTGTTTTCCCTGGTATCAAAAAACCATTTGACTTCATAAGAATAAATTTTATTAAACCCATCCGGAACCATTTCAAGATTTATTTCAACTATCGGCAAAACTTTCACATCTTTACCATTGCCTAACATAGCGACTGTAAATTCCTTTCCTTGAAGAAACTCTTCCACAAGAGATTGTTGGTTATAACATTCCTTTATTCTTTTAATTTCATTTTTTAATTCTTCCGGACTATTTACAACTGAAGAATTATATATTCCCTTTGATGAACCTTCATGAAGCGGTTTTACAAATTTCGGAAAAATATTTTTTTCATTTGAAATATTTTTTTTAACATAATCTTCATTATCCGTAATAAAAAACTTTGTATTGGGAATCTTATAATAAGATAAAATTTCTTTACAGCGGGATTTATCATGACAAACACCGATTGTGATTGAGTCGCTTCCTGTAAATGGGATATCAAGCATCTCAAGCATCGAAGGGATCTGCGATTCCCGGGAGGGTCCTTCTAATCCTTCTGCAACGTTAAATACAAATTCAGGATTAATAACTTTTAGTTTTTCATAAGCATCCTTATTAGCTTCGATTAGGGTTACATCGTGCCCGTTAGTCTCCAATGCATATTTTACTGCATGAATAGTTTCTTCCGAATCCCATTCTGCAAATGTATCATCCAGCCTTTCGGGATAATTCTCGACAAGGTTTTCATTAAGATATTTATTGAAATCTTTTTTTGGCAGTGACTCTTCGGTGGAAGATAAAATGTTTCTGTTTTCTTTTTTTATGTTAAAAGTTAAAGCTAATTTCAAAATTTATTATTTTCTTCTGAAATAATTTTGAGCAAATATAACATTATATTTATTATTGTCAACAAGTTTTGTGTTTTAAGGAAATATCTTGCCACTTAATTTTTAAAAAATCTGAAAATTATAAACACTAATTGGTTCATATTATACTTATATTCACTAAAAATTTTGTCAATAGTCTAACAAATATTTTTGTGAACAGATATATAATCAAATTGTACCAAGAAATATTTCAGGATTAATAAATTTATTATTCAATTATAATTTTTCGTAACAAAATTAAGTCAGGTTACTGTGCGTTCAAGATTTAAACAAAATCAACTTGAAATTAAGAAAAGTAAAATAAGAAATGACTTACAAATTGAACGAAGGAATTTTAGTTAACATCCGGAAAGGTTTTTTTACCCCCACTGGAGCGAAAAAAAACTTACAAATAAAATTGTTGCCCTCTCACTCTGCCTCAACTTTCGCAAAAGCTGACACGATAATGAGGCGGGCCTAGTAATTATATTTTTTTGTTTCAGAGAATATCATCCTTTGTTCAGTTAAACTACTGTAGCAGCCGTCTTAACTTTAAATGAGAGGCTTATCATTAACAGCCCTGAAATAATTGCATAGAATCCGAAAACTATTATAAGCGCGTGTGCTCCAGCAAGTATATTTATCAATACGAGTATGCCAAATATAAGTGTAATAATTCCATTTAGAATAGCCAGCCATTCGTTTGGAATAGTATTCCTTAATTTTACAGCATGTACGATTTGCAGGATGCCTCCTATAATTGCCCAAAAAGCAATAAAATACATTACAAAAGAAAGTACAAAACCCGGCATTAATAAAAAAAGTATCCCGACGACTAATGAAAATAATCCCTCAAGTATCCTTAGACCTTTGTCATTGGATTTTATTGCAATCCCTTCAATGATTAAAAATATTCCGCTTAAAATTGCCACAAATCCAAAATAAAACAACAGTGTTACCAGTACAATTCCGGGAGATAATATTGCAATCAGACCAAACACTATTGCGAGGATACCTCTTATTAAAAGCAACCACCAGTTTTTTTGTAAATTTGCTAACATTGTTGTGTAGTTTAATTTCGAAAAAGTTTATGTGAGTTAAATCATTTGTCGAATTAAAAAATATAGATTTTTTAATGTTTATATGGTGGCAATACATTTCAGCTCAATAGCAATGGGGGTAGGAAGCGAGCTGATCTCAAGGGTGGTTCTGCAAGGCTGGTTCTCGATAAAATACTCAGCATAAATTTTATTGTAAATTGCAAAGTCAGCTTTTATATTTGTAAGAAATACTGTTACGTCAATCAGGTGGCTCCAGCTGCTTCCGGCTTCTTCGAGAATATATTTTACATTATCGAAAACAGAACGGCATTGAACTTCAATGTCATATGTAATTATATTGCCATTCTCATCCAGTTCAACACCCGGAATAATTTTTGATCCTTTCTTTCTGGGCCCTACTCCCGAGAGAAAAATTAAATTTCCAAATCGCCTTGCATGCGGATATAATCCAACCGGTTCAGGCGCCCGAGATGAATTAATCAGAATCTTTGAGTTCATTAACAAAATCTTTTGTGTATAAATTTAAAACTAGTCTTTTCTAAATTCAAGTTGAATTATTGTAGTTTAAATTTTTGGATAATTGTGAACTCTTAGTATAAAAAAAATAATTTAAGCTATGATTTTATTGGGAATTAAATAAGAGAAAACAATAGAAAACATTCTGATATATTCTGATAATAATCTTATGAATATTTTTATTCTGATCCTTCAGTTATATTTAAAGAAATTTGTTTTATGTCTGTTAAAATTACACATAACAATTATGGCAAGTCTCAAATAAGAATTCTTAAAGTCACCAGGGATAAACCTGTTCACGAAATAAAAGAGTTTACGGTTAATATCCTATTTGACGGAGACTTTGATACTGCTCATACCCGGGGAGATAATAGTAAAGTGCTTCCAACCGATACCATGAAGAATACAGTATATGCTCTGGCAAAAAAACACAGCATACTTTCGATCGAAGAATTTGGATTGTACATTGCTGAACATTTTAAGGATAATAATTCACAGGTAAGCAAAATAATGGTGGATATAGAGGAAAAGCTCTGGCAAAGAATCATAACTTCTTCATCCTCATCTCAGGAACTTCACCCTCATGATCATTCTTTTCTCAGTTCCGGAAATGAGAGGCGAACTGCTAAAATAATATTAAACAAAGGGGAAAAAGTTGTTCACTCGGGATTAAAAGATTTACTTGTCTTAAAGACTACCGGTTCTGCTTTTAAAAATTTTATCAAAGATACGTTTACAACTCTTCAAGAAACTTCTGACAGGGTTTTCTCTACAAGTGTCAGGGCTGAGTGGCTTTACACAGATAAACAGGCTGATTATAATCATACTTATATGAATATCCGTAATATTGTTTTAGAAAGATTTGCGAACCACCACAGCCTCTCCGTTCAGCAGACCCTGTATGAAACCGGTAAGAAAATAATCGAAGAATTAAAAGAGATTTCTGAAATATCGATATCAATGCCAAACAAACATTACCTTTTGTATAATCTCAATCAATTCGGGATGGATAACAATAACGAGATATTTATTCCGACTGATGAACCGTTTGGATTAATTGAAGCTACTTTGAAAAGAGAAAATTAATTACGAATGATGAAACCCTTTTTTCACTTTTAACAAATGTAATACATAAGGAAATAATGAATCCATATATTCTCCGGCTGCCTTCGGAGACCCGGGAAATGTTAGAATTAATGTATCTCCTATAAAACCTGCTATTCCTCTGGAAAGCATTGAATACGGCATCCGCTTTTGTCCGTAAGCCCTTGCAGATTCCATTATTCCGGGAATTTCCAGTTCTATCAAAGGTTTTATTGCTTCATGAGTACAATCCCTTGGAGAAACACCGGTCCCACCTGTGGTAATTACCAGATCAAAATTGTTTTTACAATAACTTTTCACCTTTCTCTGAATTAACTTGATATCATCCTGAACTATTTCAATATCTTTTATATCAACATTGAATGATTTCAGTCTTTGTCTTATTACATTTCCGGACTCATCTTTTGACCTACCTTTTTTCACTGTGTCTGAAATTACCAAAACGGAAGCTTTGACATTAATTTTATAATAAATTTTATTGTCTGACTTTCCTCCTGTTTTATTTAATAACTTTATATTTCTGATTTCTATTAGTTTATCAACCGGCTTCAGCATATCATAAACTGTAAGGGCTGCAACTGATACACCGTGAAGAGCTTCCATTTCACAACCCGTTTTATAGATTGTCCTGACTTCAACTTTAATTTCAATTATTTCTTTATTCTTAATATTGAATTCGAAATTTGAAAACTCAACGGGAATTGGATGACAATGCGGAAGGACATGACTTGTGTTCTTAATGGCAAGCAGTCCTGCGGCTTTAGCAGAGGCAAATACATCACCTTTAGGTACTTGATTATTCCTTACCGCATTCATATTAGTTTCGCTGACAAATAATTCCGCGCTTGCAATTGCTGAGCGTAAAGTATCAATCTTACTGGTTATATCAATCATCTTTTATCTGCTGTAGAAAAATTTCAGTTAGTTTTCCACTATTTCTTTTTTCCAGATTGGGACATTGGATTTGACAAGCTCAACTGCTTCTTTAATCGAATCGAATATATTATCTCTGTGTGATGCCGAACCAAATACAAAAAATGCAACTTCTCCCGCATTTATTTCACCAAGACTGTGATAAATATGCAGGCATTTCAATTCATACTTATTAATGACTGACTCACGAATTTTATTTAATTCTTTTTCTGCCATTTCTTTGTAGGCTGTATAAATGATCTTAGCCACGTTTGCTCCATTAATTTTATCACTTCGGACCTGCCCCAAAAATACAGTATGTGCACCAATATCTTTTTTGCTTTTATGATTTGATATCTGGGATGTAATAAATTCAAAATCTATTCTTCCGTTTATGAAATATTTATTATTAACATTCATCCGGAAACTTCCTCTCTTATTTTAAAAGACATCCCCACAACAGAAGGATCTCTTTTAACTTTAATTTTTTTAAACTCCATAGTCAAAGAATTTATATAAAGAATTTTCCCTGAAAGCAGATCACCTGCATTTATTATTAATTTAATGACTTCTAAAGCCTGAATGGTGCCGACAATTCCGCATAAAGGCCCAATAACTCCGTTATCTTCACAATTGATCATACGATAACCATTATTCAGATCCGGATAAATACACCTGTAGGTCGGCCCGTCGGCATAATTTAACACAGCTATCTGCGCTTCAAATTTATTTATAGCACCCATCACAAATGGGAGAGAAAGATTTACGCATATATCATTTATCAAATATCTTGTTCTAAAATTATCTGTAGCGTCAACAACTATGTCATATTCTTTAAATATTCCGAAACCATTCTTTACATTCAAAAAACAATTATGCGGCCTGTAATTAATATCTGGATTTAATTTAATAAGATTGTCTAAAGCAGCCTGGACTTTGTATAAGCCAATCTGCGACTCATTGTACAATACCTGTCTGTGAAGATTTGTTTTTTTGACAACGTCAAAATCTAAAACTCCTATATTTCCTACTCCT
>JBBSDT010000216.1:0-5871 GCA_038240405.1 Ignavibacteria bacterium | reverse complement strand
TCATATTTCATTTCATTTGTAATCAAATTAAAGATATCGGAATCAAGCCTGTCAATCTCGATATCCACTTTTATAATTTCCCGTGCCAGCTCTGCATCACCATTTACAAAACAGTCTATGCTCATTTTTATAATCCGCTGAACTTTCCCGGAAATCGAATCTATCTTCATTTTTTTAAGCAATTCATTGTAACCTATAAGTGATGCGGCTCTTTCTGAAATATTGACCGCAATATCCCCCATTCTTTCCAGATCGTTATTTATCATTAGTGAACTCATTATTAGCCTGAGGTCAAAGGCGACGGGCTGGGTAAGCGCAAATATTCTCTGGCAGAGCTTATCAATTTTAATATCATACTTGTCAACTTCATCATCACGCTCTAATACAATCTTTGCTAGCTCCATATTTTCTTCAAACAATGCTCTTAGAGCAAATTCAATTTGCTCTTCGACAAGACTGCCCATCTTTATTATTTTCGTTCTTAACTGTTCAAGCTCTTCTTCCAGATAATGAAACATATTTCTTTGCTTTAGTTAATAAGATATAAAACAATTTAATAAAAACAAAATGTTTTTATCCGAACCTACCGGTAATATAATTCTGAGTTTTTTCATTCTGCGGTTTTGTAAACATATTTTTTGTAAGGCTGTATTCAATAATTTCCCCTGATAAAAAGAAAGCACATTTATCGCTGACCCGGGCTGCCTGCTGCATGTTATGCGTGACAATAACAATTGTAAGATTTTTTTTCAACTCAAACATGAGTTCTTCAATCTTTGCTGTAGAAATGGGGTCAAGCGCGCTTGCAGGCTCATCCATTAATAAAACTTCCGGGTCGACTGCAAGCGCCCTTGCAATACAAACTCTTTGCTGCTGTCCGCCTGACAACCCAATCGCCAAATCATTTAGCCGATCCTTTACTTCTTCCCATATAGCAGCTCTCACGCAACTGACTTCAACTATTTCTTCAAGATCTTTTTTTTTGTTTATCCCGTTGATCCTTGGACCATATGCTACATTCTCAAAAACAGATTTTGGAAACGGATTGGACTTTTGAAAAATCATTCCTACTCTCTTACGAAGGGAAACAACATCAATGTTCTTATCATAGATATTAATGCCGTCAATTATTATCTCTCCTTCGATTCTTACATTATCAATAGTGTCATTCAACCTGTTAAGGGTTCTGAGAAATGTTGTTTTTCCGCATCCTGAAGGTCCTATCAGTGATGTAATTTTATTTTCCTCTATATCTATAGAAATATTTTTTAACGCATGGTTAGCTGCATAGTAAAGATTAAGGTCCTTTGTATGAATTTTATCCGGAGTCATTTTAATACACTAATTCTCAACTACTACTCCATCCTGCAAATGGATTTTTGTATCGCAATTTCCTGCAAACTCTTCGTTGTGAGTAACAATAATAAATGTTTGTTTAAATTTTTCTCTAAGACTAAAAATTAACTCTATAATTGAATTTGCATTTTCCGAATCAAGATTACCTGTCGGCTCATCGGCAAGGATCAGTTTGGGAGAATTAATCAGTGCACGGGCTATAGCAACTCTCTGAGCTTCGCCGCCGGAAAGTTCCGAAGGCTTATGATTAATCCGGTCTTTCAAACCAACTTCATTTAACAGCTCTTCTGCCTTGTTCCTGTCAGGATCGCCACAAATCATTGCAGCGATCATTACATTTTCAAGCGCCGTGAATTCGGGGAGAAGGTGATGAAACTGGAAAATAAATCCAATCTGTTTACTTCTGAATTCCGAAATCTGTTTTTCCTTCTGGTCAAAAATATCTTTTCCTTCGAAAAATATTTTTCCTGAATCCGGCCGGTCCAGAGTTCCAAGTATATGAAGCAATGTGCTCTTGCCTGCTCCTGACTTGCCCACAATTGCGGCAATTTCTTCGTTAAATATATTTAACGTTATACCCTGTAACACTTTAAGCCTGTTTGCCTTCGTAACTTTATAGGACTTCTTCAGATTAATCACTTCAATTAAAAGTTCTTTACCGTTCATTAGCGCTCATAATTAAAATTACTTACTTTTAAGAATATATATAATATCTCCCTGTACATATAGAATGACTAATATTTTATTCCCATCTGATAGCGTTAACAGGCTCCAAGCTTGCTGCTCTTCTTGAAGGATATAATGATGCAAGAAAGCAAAGGACAAGTGCAGCCAGCGGAACAAAAATAAAATCCGTATACCTCAGTTCAACCGGCAGGGAAGGTATTTTATAGACTGAAGGATCAAGCTTATAAAATTCAAAATACTTCTGGGCGAGTGTAATTCCCAGCCCCAGCAATGTACCAAGCAGCATTCCTATAATGCCGACAGAAACTCCTTCCAGCAAAAAAATTCTTGTGATCATTTTATTAGTCGCCCCTAATGCTTTTAATACACCAATATCTCTTTTCTTTTCGATAACTGTCATTGTAAGCGATCCAAGAATATTAAAAGATGCAACCGCAATTATTAGAGTGAGGATGATAAACGCGACCCATCTCTCAATTTTTAATATTGAATAAAAATCTTCATGCAGGTCATACCAGGTCATAACTTTGAAGTCATTTCCTAATTCTGCGACCAGCTTGTGTTTTTCGTTTTCAGAATCAGTTATGTTGTTCAAGCGCATTTCCACTCCATTGACACGGTCACCGAGATCAAACAGTTCCTGGGAATTTTCTAATGAGATATATGCATAGTTGGCATCATAGTCTTTGTTGTCCGAATCATACACTCCGTTTATAATAAAGCGTTTTGTCTTAGGATCGACAAACTGTGTCAGTGAATTTTCAAGCCCGAGAGGACTTACAAGCGTTATTGTATCTCCCGGCTTTGCTTTCAATTTTCCCAATAAAGAAAATCCCAGTACAATTCCGCCGTAGTCACCTTTATCGGAAAGATCAAGCTTACCCAGTCTTATTACATCTTTTATTCCCGAAACATTTCCTATTTCATTCTGATTCACCCCTTTAATAAATACGACTTCGTTGCTGCCCGTATTTGCCAGCATGCCTTTATTCAGAGTATAAGGAGCAGCTAATTTTATATCGAGCTTCCTGATTTTTTCCTGCATCATCTTATATTCGGTAAGCTTATTGCCAGCTGCTGCTTCTACCCTTATGTGCGGATCGAAGCTGACAAGAATACCGGTCACTTTACTGTTAAAACCGTTAAATACTGATAGCACAATTATTAATGCAGCAACACCAATCGTTACCCCTACAATGGATATTAGCGAAATTATTGTAATGAAATTAAATTTCTTTTTCGAAAATAAATATCTCTTTGCTATAAAAAATTCTAAATTCAATACTTAATAATAAAGTAACTAAATAATTTCCTGTGTCTTATGTAACTATAATATTATATTAAATCATTATTTATTCATCAAAAACAATAACAGACTCCTGGTATTGCCTTACCTTATTCTTATCTATTTTATCAGTAAGCATTTTTTTTAAATCTGCTTTTTTCCGGATGATATTATTATCGTTCAAAAGATTTTTAATTTCATAGTTTACATGCAAAACCCTGTTGTAGATCCTGTGCCTGGATATTCCCGCCGGCAGCCTGAAATTATTATTTGCAATACTGACAATATGTTTCTTCTGAAAACCCGGGAAAACAATAAGTGTTCCGTTTCTCCGGGTGTATTTTCTAAGATCTGAAATATCAATATCACACTCCGACCTGTCAAACAGGTATTGCTTAAAATAAATTTTTGTAATTTTATCAAGCTGTAACAGCAATTCATCAAGCTTACCGGAAAGCTTAATCAGAATATTTTCTTCTTTTTTAATATCCGAAGCCAGTAAATAATTAAATTTATTTTCTAAAACTCTTAAGCCTTCTGAGTATGAAATTTCCGAATATTGTAAATTATTTTGAATACAAAAATCTAACAGTTTATCCAGGCTAAAATCATAAACGACGTGATTCCATTTCTCAAGCTTAAGCATCTTATCTTTATAGTCCAGGACCTGAGCAAGAATTAACTTACAACCGATTTCTTTCAATGAGCCGTACCTGTTAGCTCCGTCAAGCAAAATCAAATCACTATTGTATCTACCCACGATTACAGGATTTATAAGATACTTTGCTTTTGATATCCTTTTGTAAATATTTCTTAAGCGGTTATTCTCTGTAGCTTCGTGCAGTTTTATTTCGGTCAGTTTTAAGAGTTCTAAGTCAAAATAATTCTCGGTGTAATTTATCAATAGACTAAAAAATTATGTTTGATTTGTTCCAATGTAGTTATTTGTGGCAATGCAGGAAACATGATAATTGTATACTTGTAAAAAGTTGTTGTCAGTAGTTATTGTGAATTCTGAAGCCTCACTTCCACTGCAATTGTTAATTCTCTTTTCTTGTAAGATTTGCAAATTCAATCATGCCCTGTTTATTTAGTTTGATATCAATAGTATCACCCGGCAAAAAATCCGCATTAAGAATCTTTTCGCTTAATACATTTGTAATGTATTTCTGTATTGTTCTCTTCAAAGGCCTTGCACCATAAGCTATATCAAATCCCAGCTTACCGAGCCAGTCCTTGACTTCATCATCAATTACAAGTTTCATATGATTTCTTTCAACCTTCTCGACCAGGTAATGAAGCTGTAAATCTACTATTGCACGGATTTCATTTGACGTCAGCGGCTTGAATAAAATTATTTCATCTATTCTGTTCAGGAACTCAGGACGGATAGTTGCCCTTAATAATTCCATCAGCTTGACTCTTATTTCATTCATTATATCATCTCGATTCTTATCATCCATAAACTGAAGCTTCTCCTGGATCAAGTGTGATCCTAAATTCGATGTCATGATAATAATTGTGTTCTTAAAATTAACAGTTCTTCCCTGTGAATCTGTTAATCTTCCTTCATCGAGCACCTGCAATAAAATATTGAATACATCCGGATGAGCTTTTTCAATTTCGTCCAGCAATACGACGCAATATGGGCGCCTCCTGACAGCTTCCGTAAGCTGCCCTCCTTCTTCATAGCCTACGTATCCCGGAGGAGCGCCAATAAGTCTGGACACGGAAAACTTTTCCATGTACTCACTCATATCGATTCTTACCATTGCTTTTTCATCATCAAACAAAAATTCTGCGAGCGCTCGAGCCAGCTCTGTTTTTCCCACTCCAGTCGTTCCCAAAAAAATAAAAGAGCCGATGGGCCGGTTTTCATCCTGAAGTCCTGCCCGTGATCTTCTTATAGCATTAGAGACTGCCCTTACAGCATCTTCCTGACCAATGACCTTCTTTTGGAGATTCTCCTCCATATGAATTAACTTTCGCCGTTCACTTTCAAGCATTCTTGTTACCGGAATGCCTGTCCATTTAGAAACTATTTCAGCAATGTCTTCAGCGTCAACTTCCTCCTTAAGCATTTTTTTATTTTTTTGAATCTTAGCAAGTTTTTCGGTCTGAGAGTCAATATTTTTTTGAAGGTCTATTAGTTTTCCATATCTTATTTCAGCAACCTTTGCAAGATTTCCTTCACGTTCAAATCTGTCGGCTTCAGTTTTCAAATTTTCCATTTCTTCTTTAGCAGAACGGATAGATTTGATAAGATCCTTTTCGAGGTTCCAGTGGGAGACCAGCGCGTTGCGATTTTCAGCAAGCTCAGCAAGTTCCTTTTCAATTTCGTTTAGCCTTATCTCTGTAGGATTTGTTTTGACTGAACTCTTGGCCATGTTTTTTTTGTTATCAAAATTAATAAATTTAGCATGTATAAACTATGGAATAAAAATGAGTATTGTATAGTGAGTATTGTGTAGTGAGTATTGTGTAGTGAGTATTGTGTAGTGAGTATTGTGTAGTGAGTATTGTGTAGTGAGTATTGTGTAGTG
>JBBSDT010000215.1:0-5919 GCA_038240405.1 Ignavibacteria bacterium | reverse complement strand
TTGATAACCTTGTTTTGCCTGTTCCGCCTGTACCAATTAATGTAAGAAGCCTGTACGATTGCAGAATATTCTTTATTTCCGTCAATTCCTTTTCTCTTCCAATAAAACTGGTTAGTTGAACTGGAAGATTATTAGTTCTGATATCAAGTGTTCTTATTGGAGGAAAGTCTGAAGGAAGTCCGGGTGAAATGAGCTGGTACAACCTAATAGGATCTTTCAAATCTTTTAACCTTCTCTCGCCGAGATTGCGGAAAGATATTCCGTCAGGAACTATTATTACTTCAATAACAATTGCCGGACAGGATACCAAAATCTGCCCGCCGTATGAGGAAGACATTATCCGGTTAGCTGTTGCCATTGCAACATATCCGATATAATCGGTTCCGCTCCATTCAGCTTTCCCTGAATATATTCCCATTCTTACTTTTATTGAAGCTTCTCCCCATTCCTCCGAGTTGAATTTTATCTGGATTTCAACAGCAGATTTGATTGCATCTCCAATATTTTCAAAAGCACAACAATACGCATCTCCGATTGATTTAAAAATAAAGCCGTTATTCGAAGCGACTACTTCATGAAGGATTAAGTTATGTTTACTTAATGAATCATGCATGGAATCGGCAAACTTCTGTGCCATCTTCGTGCTGCCTTCTATGTCTGTAAAGAGAAATGTTACTGTTCCGGTTGGAGGATTGTTCATACTACTCTAAAATTACAAATTTCAGTTATTAAATTGAATATCTATAGTGCTTGCTAAAACTCAAAATGTTATATCTCCAGCGGAGATGTCCACCTAATTTCTTTATTTTAAATTTCCGTTGTTATTTGGATTAAGATTATTAATTTGGAATTGGTAAATTTGTTGAATACATAATCGAAATGGAATACAAGAATCACTTCGCAAAGAGAATATATTTCCGTTTATCTTCTTTCGAAAGATTTTGTATTATTTTATTATCGACAAAATTCAGGAATAACGAGAGATCATTTTTGTAACTTTTAATTGAGCTATAGCTGTAATTTCTGATCTTCATAATCTCGATAAAAGTCTCGATGAGTTGCTTTTGGTTATCACGCTTGCCTCGCCGTAGGCTGGCATATACGGCAATCCTTCTTTAATAGTATCAAACCTGAATAACTTATTTCAGTTAAATAATAAACATTAATATTTATATTGCTGGTAAATATATAGTTGTGCGTCATGCTTGCACAACGTGCAAGCATGAAATTAGTAGAAATAAAATGAACAAAAATATAAACGGGGAACGCTGAAAACCGAATAGAGTAGGCAGAAATTAAATAAACATAAAAATGAATCAACACTTATTTTTTTCGTGGCTGTCATGACAGTTAACGGACTTTTAGCACAAGGCACAGAGAAAGAAAAAGCAGTCAAGGCTTACTATTCAGGCTTTGAAACGCACAACTGGGACTTAGTAGCGAGCCAGTTGGCAGATGGTTTTACATTCACTACTCCCATAAATGATCATTTATCAGTTAAAGAATTCAAGGACAGTTGTTGGCGCACGAATAGATTTACGAAAAAGGTCAACTTTATTAAAATGGTTCAAAGCGGTAATGACCTGATCCTGCTGGTCGAGATAAATACCACAGATAACAAACTCATCCGCAACGTGGATATTTATACCTTTAGCGGAGAGAAGATCAAATCCATTGAGGTATTTTTTGGGTCAGGGTCAAAATATCCAGGCAACAATGAATAAAAGACAGTCTAATCATTCGTCTATCCACCGCAGCGCGAACGCACAACAACAAAAAGATAAATGCAAATTTTTAAAAGAAGGGCTTTGTTCGGTAATCATACAGTTGTGCTTCTAATTAACTTTGTGGGTAAACGAACAGTTGTGCTTCTAATCCCTTCTTTTAATCCCGAGCACTCGGGACATTTATCCCTGATGCGTTCTCGGCAACCTTATCGGACACTGCTAACTTCAACTTTGGAACATTGAATGAATAGACGAAAAGTAAATTCATAACATAAACTGACAGACAATAAATTTAACTTTGACACCAACATTTGGCAAATAATATTGAAAACAAATTCTACACACGAGGCATCAATACCAAATCCTGCACTCAAACTATTCGGGGTATTGGTTGGGAAATGGAAAACTGTTGGCACACATCCTCTGGTTCCAAATACTACAGTACACGGACATTCTTCATTTAAATGGATTGAAGGAGGCGCTTTCCTGATGTGGTATTCTGAAATTGAATATGAAGGCTTCCCAAAAGGGCATCGCAATCTTCGGGAGTGATGATGCTACTGGAAAATATTTTATGCTCTACTTTGACGACCGGAAAGTTTCACGAAAGTATGAAGTATCATTCCAAAATAATGTTTTGAAATGGTGGCGAAACACACCTGAATTCTCACAACGCTATTCCTGGACTTTCGCAGACAATGACAATACCATTATTGGCAAAGGAGAATTATCAAAAGACGGAACGACTTGGGAAAAAGATTTAGAACAAACCTTTAAACGAATCAAGTAAATTAACAGAGTAAAACAAACAAAACGACAATGAGAAAATTAAAATTACAGATGAGTATGTCCGTGGACGGTTTTGTTGCCAAAACAAACGGTGAACAGAATTGGATAGAATGGAATCAGGACGAGGAGTTTAAAAAATATTATCAGAACGAATTAATAGACTCTGAAGATACCCTTCTTATGGGTAGAAAAATGACAGAAGAATTTATTTCTTATTGGGAAAATGTGGTAAACAATCAACCCGATAGTCCGGAGTTTCCGTTTGCACAAAAACTGGTTAATATCCCGAAAATAGTTTTCAGTAAAACGATTACAACTATTGCAGGAAAAAACACAAGAGTAGAAAATGGTGATTTAGTAACTGTAGTAAATAATCTCAAAAATAAAAGCGGTAAGGACATTCTTGTTTATGGCGGAGCAAATTTTGTTTCATCACTTATCAAAAACAATTTGATTGACGAGTTCAATTTATTTGTCAACCATACTGCGATTGGAAATGGTTTGAAAATTTTTACTGACACAACAAAACTAAAGCTCACAAACAGCAAATCGTATGAGTGCGGAGTAGTTGCTAATCAATATAAGCCCGACAATGGATAAATGCTTCTAACAAACTTCCCTGCTGACTTGAAACAGTTGTGCTTCGGACGAACAGCAAGGCAGCCGGTATCGTAAAAGAACAACAACATAATTATCACAATGCAGAATAAAAAAATAAAACTCAGGAAAACCGAAAAATCCGACTTAGACCTTTTCTTTCAATTTCAACTTGACAAAGATGCTAATTACTTAGCTGCTTTTACTTCAAAAGACCCTACCGACAAAGAAGCATATTTTGAAAAATTTACAAAACATCTGAATGACCCGACAATAAATATGCAGACAGTTTTGGTTGACGAAACTATCGTAGGAAGTATAGCAAAATTTGAAATGGAAGGAGATACTGAAATTACTTATTGGATAGACAGAAACTTTTGGGGAAAAGGAATTGCGACAACTGCACTTAAAAACTTTCTAACTATTGAAAACACAAGACCAATTTTTGGGCGAGTTGCGTTTGACAATTTAGGTTCGCAGAAAGTTTTAGAAAAATGTTGCTTTGTAAAAATAGGTACGGACAAAGGTTTTGCAAATGCACGACAAACAGAGATAGAAGAGTTTATTTACAAGCTCACATAATGTAGAAAAACAACGGATTGCGGGTAAATATATAGTTGTAGCCAATTTAAAAAATGACATACTATGAAAAATTCAGACTTTAGTAATTTGAAAGCAGTTTATGTAAACTGCACACTTAAAAAAACACCGGAAATTAGTCATACGGCATCATTAATGGAATTATCAGAACGAATTATGACTAAAGAAAAGGTCGAAATCGATACCATTCGATTAGTAGACTATCAGGTAGCTAATGGGGTGTATCCAGATATGACGGAACATAATTGGGATAAGGACGAATGGCCTCTATTGTTCAAAAGAATAATAGATGCTGATATTTTAATTGTTGGAACACCAATCTGGCTTGGCGAGAAGTCATCAGTTGCCCAAAAGTTAATTGAAAGACTCTACGCAATGAGTGGAATGACCAATGATAAAGGTCAATACCTGTTTTATGGTAAAGTAGGTGGATGTATAATAACGGGCAATGAGGACGGAGTGAAACATTGTGCTATGGGAATACTGTATTCTCTTCAGCATATCGGATACTCAATTCCACCTCAGGCTGATTGTGGTTGGATAGGAGAAGTTGGACCCGGACCAAGTTATGGTGATAAAGAATGGGAAGGAAAAGAATTAGAACATCCAGTTGGTTTTGAAAGCAATTTCACTAATCGAAATACCACCTTTATGACCTACAATTTGCTTCATTTAGCCTCTATGTTAAAAGCTAATAACGGATACCCTAATTATGGAAATTCGAAGCTTGATTGGGAAGAAGGTTCACGCTGGGGATTTCAAAATCCTGAATATCGTTGAATCGCTTTTAAACCCGCACTACGGGCTAACTGCCGCAACAATAAATTTAAGTTGTAACACAAAAGATAAAATTGCTGATTGCTTTATTTCTTTTAAAGGAACCGGCGACCTTACAATTACATCTCCTGAACGACTTCCGGAAAGTTCGGAAAAATTCATACCATTAAAAACTGACAATGGAGATGTTCAAGTTTCAAGAATTGACGGTTATCGTATTTTATACAATAATTCACAAAGTGCAGCTTTGGTTAATCTGAAAGTTGAGCTCTCTGAAACAAAAAGTTATGACACCGACCAAAAAGGAATTCTTGACAACTTGAAATATTTGATTTCTCAGTCCCAAAACCTGACAACTACTGAACCGATTGAAATAGAAAAGAACGGCTACAAAATATTTGGACTGAATAGAAATACTACTGATTCCAAATCAAGCACACTTGGAATATACATTATGTTTCCTGGAAACAACATCACAGTTTATTTCTACTTCAACAATCTGGACAGGGAGAGCAGAAACTATAATGACCTTCAGGAATTCATTACAGTTCGTGACAAGTTCTTTGATGAATACACAAAACATATTAAGAACTGTAAAAATTGAAACGATACAGCGCCCTTTAAAATATCTCTCATAATAATTTTTTTAAATCATTAATTGAACATTGATAATCAATAATTGATAATTGCTTTTCTTACAGTTCTTTTACCTTTTCATACATCCAGTTCTTCGCAGGGACAAATCTTTTTTCATTATCCAGCTCTTTTTGCAATATAACAAGTAAAAATTTCCTTTCTGATTTATTGCTCTCATATAATTTAATAATCTCGTTTATATATTTATTGAAAGTTCTAATAGCCTCGGTTTGTTCAATGGATAACTTCTTTTTAACTCTTGCATACTGTCTCAGATTGTTGATGATGTATTTTATTGCATCGATATTCTTAATGTCATAATAAACCCTGCCAAGAAGAAATTTTGAATTAATATAATAGTTAGGATCTTTGAATTCGATCTCGTTAAGATAGCGGAAGATATTTTCATAATCTTTTTTATGAAAAAGTAATTTAGCTTTTGCAAGATTGTAGGCATCTTTTGAAAAGTCAGGGTCGAGGTAATTCTTGTACTCCTCAATAAATTCGTCTATCCATTCATACTCTCCCAATGCAAGAGCCATGTTGGAAACGTTATTAAATTCAAGATCGGTAATAATATTGTCAATCAGGAATAATTTCTTCTCTTTCATAATCTTAAAAATATCGAACGCGCTCTGCCTGTAGGCAATTTGACCAAGGTTGACCTTATTAATATAATACTGGGTGATATAATGAAAATAATAACTTAAGTTTTCTTTGCGAAACTTTTTCTCGTGAGTTTTAAGGTATTTAAGAATTTCTTTCAGGTACGTGTCGTCAAGAGAATCAAACA
>JBBSDT010000214.1:0-6011 GCA_038240405.1 Ignavibacteria bacterium | reverse complement strand
TTTCTTTGAGATATTCTAATCTAGTGTTTTTGCTCATAATAATTTTACCGTTTTTACATAAAAACTACGGTTAGATTAATTATGAGGCAACGACCTGTTTTTTCCTCTCTCTTGGGTTAGGTTAATTATGAGGCAATGCGAGCTAAGACCAACAACGGCGAATGTTGTTTCTTATCTCTTCAAAAAAAACTAACATCAATTTAATTTTTTTAAAATAATATATGTGTGGAATTGTATGTGTCTTCAGTAATAATGGTGGTATCAGGGAATTAAGACAAAGCGTTCTTGAGATGTCAAAAAAAGTTCGTCACCGCGGACCCGACTGGTCAGGAATTTATTGCGGAGGCAGTGTAATATTTGCTCACGAACGGCTTGCTGTTGTTGATCCCAAATCAGGAAGGCAGCCCATTTTCAGCGAAGACAAAAAATTAATACTTGCAGCCAACGGCGAAATCTACAATCATCATGAGTTAAGAAAAGTTACCGGTGACTATAAATTTCTGACAGAATCGGACTGTGAAATTATTCCCGCACTTTACAGAAAAAAAGGAATTAATTTCATAGAAGATCTCAATGGAATTTTTGCTTTTGCTTTATATGATGAAGAAGCAGATAGTTATCTTATTGCACGTGATCATTTAGGAATAATTCCACTCTATATGGGCTGGGATCATTCCGGAAATTTTTATGTAGCCTCGGAGCTGAAAGCGTTGGAAGGTGTGTGTGACAAATTTCAGGAATTTCTTCCCGGACATTATATTTATAGTAAAGAAGGACTGGAATTAAAACCCTGGTACAAACGTGACTGGATTGAATATAAAAATGTTGAGAAAAATGTTTCAGATATAAATGAATTAAAAAAATCTTTAGAACAGGCAGTTCACCGGCAGCTGATGTCCGATGTGCCCTATGGAGTGCTTCTTTCCGGAGGATTAGACTCGTCCATTATTTCAGCAGTTACAAAAAAGTTCGCGGCAAAAAGAGTGGAGTCAGATGATAAGCAGCAGGCATGGTATCCGCAGCTTCATTCATTTGCAATAGGTCTTGAAGGTTCACCCGATCTGGAGGCGGCAAAAAAAGTAGCTGCACATATTGGCTCTGTTCATCATGAGATTCATTTTACGATTCAGGAAGGATTGGATGCGGTCTATGATGTGATTTATCATCTGGAAACTTATGATGTTACTACAATCCGCGCGTCTACGCCGATGTATCTGCTTGCAAGGGTAATTAAATCAATGGGAATAAAAATGGTTTTATCCGGGGAAGGGGCTGATGAAATTTTCGGCGGCTATCTTTATTTTCACAAGGCACCGGACCCGAAGTCCTTTCATGACGAGACTATCCGTAAGCTTTCCAAGCTTCATCTTTATGATTGTCTTCGTGCCAATAAATCTCTTGCAGCCTGGGGTGTTGAAGGAAGAGTTCCGTTTTTAGATAAGGAATTTTTAGACATAGCCATGAGATTAAATCCGAAAGATAAAATGGCAGTCAACGGAAAAATGGAAAAATGGATTTTGAGAAAAGCATTTGAAGATTATTTACCCGAAGAAATTTTATGGAGGCAGAAGGAGCAATTCTCCGATGGAGTCGGATACAGCTGGATTGATATCCTCAAAGCCACAGCAGAAGATCAGGTAAGCGACGAAATGTTTCGAAACGGATCAACCAGATTCCCGGTAAATCCGCCAATGACCAAAGAGGAATATCGTTACCGGGCGATATTCAGCGAACATTTTCCTTCTGATAGCGCTGCAAAATGTGTCCCATCTGTAAAGTCAGTAGCATGCAGTACTCCGGAAGCATTAGCATGGGACGCTTCGTTTCAGAACACAAATGATCCCTCGGGAAGAGCAGTGAAGTCGGTGCATAAACAGAGTTATAAATAAATGCTTCCGGATTTCTTAACTTGACGAGGGTAGGACAGCAGCGGGATAAAGAAGGGCAAAACTTCAAGTTATACATTTTTAATATTTAAATTTCAATTGTGTTTAATTAAATTGTTTGCTGACCTTATAACGGCATCGTTAACTTGAAACTGGCTGCAAGAAATGCATAAAATAAAATCTATCATTTAACCAAAATAAATCGCAACAATAAACAGGCAGCAAACAAACATTCGAAAAAATATGATACGAAAACTGACACTGATTTTTGCGACAACCTTTGTTGCAGGACTTCTATTCGTTAATATTTACAATTCACTGGTAGACGCGCCAAGTTGGGGAAGCAATATCCCTGCATCAATTCAAACTTCAAGAGATTACTTTAAAATTGTTAACCCCGGGAATTTCTTCAGAGTTTTTTCTCCCATTAACCAGGTATTGACATTGCTTGCTCTGATCGTTTGCTGGAAAGTAAATAAGAAAGTCAGGATGTATTGTTTCCTGGCATTAATATTTGCCATTGCGAGTGATGTATTTACATTTGCTTATTTTTATCCGCGAAATGAAATTATGTTTTCATCCTCTATTGATACTAATCTTGAGGGAATTAAAACAGCATGGTCGCAATGGTCTTCTATGAACTGGTTGAGAAGTGCTCTGGGTGCAATAAATCTATTTTTTGACTTTGCTGCATTAACTTTGCTTCTTAAGAATGACAAAGAATAATTATTTTCGCCCGTCAGAGTCCCTCGCTGAAGAGGGGAGACTCTGACGTGGGGTAGAGTAGATAGAGTAACCTCGAATATATTTTTAAATATTTAAATTCAAATTGCGTTTATTTAAGTTGTTTACCTGTAATGCTTAGTCTTAAAAACGTAATGTTCTGGGTACTAAAACGAAAAAAACTTAACAATAAAAAATAATAATTATGTACGATCTTCCATATCATAAAGAAAAGAATGATAAAGTAGTTAAACAATTTATAGACGAACATCCTTTTGCTTTTTTAACCGGATGCGATGCAGAAAATAAACCTGTCGCAACTCAGGTACCGGTATTTATTGAACAAGAAGACGGTAAACAAATATTGAGAGGGCATATAATGAAAAATACCGATCACCATAAAGCATTTTTATATAATCCGAATGTACTTGCGGTTTTTTCCGGCCTTCATACATATGTTAGCGCAACCTGGTATAGCAATCCTCATCAGGCTTCAACATGGAATTATATGTCCGTGCATGCTAAAGGCGTCATCAGGTTTTTGGATGACCGGGCGTTAGCCGATGTTCTCAGAAAAACTTCTCTGCATTTTGAAAATTACAATAAACAGTCCACCACAGTTTTTGACAATCTCGCGGAAAAGTACAAGCAACCGCTAATGAAAGCAATTGTTGCATTTGAAATTGAGGTTAGAGAATTGGACACTGTTTTCAAATTAAGCCAGGACAGGGACGCTAAAAGCTATGAAAATATCAAAGAGAAGCTTACGCAAAAAGGCGGAAGTGCGCAGGTGATTGCCGGTGAAATGGAAAAAAGAACTAAAGAATTATTTCCTGACGATATTAAATGAGGCAGTACCATCTGATAGAAAATAATTTCAGTTAATCAATAAATGAATAGAATGAATCCTAAGGTTGATTTTTATTTCAGCAAAGCCAAAAAGTGGAAGGAAGAATTAGAGAAATTGAGAATGATTGTTCTTGACTGTGGGCTTACGGAAGAATTGAAGTGGGGTGTTCCTTGTTACACGGTTCAGAAAAGTAATATAGTTTTAATACATGTGTTTAAAAAATACTGTGCGATTTTGTTTTTCAAAGGTGCCTTGTTAAAGGATCCTAAGAGTATTCTAATCCAGCAAACGGAGAATGTGCAGGCGGGGCGCCAGATTCGGTTCACTAATGTCCGGGAAATAGTTAAGATGAAAACCATATTGAAAGCCTATATTCATGAAGCCATTGAAGTGGAAAAAGCCGGTTTGAAAGTGAATTTTAAAAAGAATACAGAACTTATATTTCCTGAAGAATTTCATGATAAATTAGATAAAAGCCCTGCCTTGAAAACTGCTTTTAAAGCCTTGACGCCTGGACGGCAAAGAGGATACAATCTTTATTTTTCTGCACCCAAACAATCCAAAACCCGGAAGTCAAGGGTTGAAAAATGTATGCAGCAAATTCTTAATGGAAAGGGATTAAATGATTAGTAGATTCGATGAGAAAATAAATGAATCAACACCTATTCAACAGCGATAATATAAAATATGAAAAAAATTAAAAGCAACAAAAATAAGTTGTCATCTTCACAACAGGAAGAACTACTCAGAACATTGAAAACCCGTTTTGAGAAAAATAGTAATCGCCATAAAGGTCTTGAATGGTCTAAAGTACAGGCAAAGCTGGCGGCTAATCCTGAAAAACTGTGGTCACTCAATGAAATGGAAAGAACGGCGGTGAACCGGATGTTGTTGGTTATGATAAAAATACGGGCGAATACATTTTATGATTGTTCAGCGGAAAGTCCTAAAGGCCGCCGAAGTTTTTGTTACGACGGTGAGGCGCTTGAGTCAAGGAAAGAACATAAACCGGAAGATAACGTTATTGATATGGCAGCTGCCATGGGTATTGAACTTTTAACGGAAGAACAATATAGAGCGTTGCAGCAACTGGGGGATTTCGATACGAAAACTTCGAGCTGGGTGAAAACGCCATCTGATATCAGAGAACTCGGGGGCGCACTCTTTGCTGATCGCCGCTACGGCAATGTCTTCGTGTATCACAACGGTGCAGAATCCTACTATGCCGCCAGGGGGTTCCGTGGGTTGCTAAGGGTTTAAATTTAGCCCCGTCCGATTCTCCCCAGCGAAGGAATCTGACGATCAATCAAATAATAAACTAACTCAACATCATAAATTCCATTTCCTATTAAGTGTTTGAAGCACTTGAGTGTAAGTATAAGTTACAATGTAAATTCTCGAACTCTTGTAACAATCCGGATCATCCCGCTTAATTTATGAAAAATAACAGATGTGATCTGAAAATTCACTCTGTTGTTTTTCCCGTGTTTGAAATTAATTCTTTCCCGAAAGAGAAATTAACCGGGGTTACTTTTCGAAATCAACCCGTCGTCTTCATTGAACATTAAACTTTTCAATTTGCCGTCTGTGTCTGAGGATATGCACAATGGCATGTTCGAGCATTTGTTCAAAGTCATAATTCTGACCCCAGGATGCTTTTATTATTTTGTTTTCCAGATCGTCAAGGTTCACGTCCCATTTATTCTCTAAAGTCACAACAGTATAAGCCAGCATGTCGTCAAGTTCCCTGCAGGCTGCTTGCGGAGTATCTACTTCATAACTTTCTTTTCTTTGAGCGAAAGATTCACCAAACAGTTTTCTGATTAAGTTGGAATAACCATATCCCGCTCCTACTACATGGTTCATAATCCTCTTAATTGAAATACAGTCGGGGTCCTTTGTTAGAGGATCAACTACTGCATCATAGTTTTGCTGGTCTATTACTTTTAATACATTTTTAAGATCTTCCGTAACCCTTTCATATTCGTCCATCAGAGCTCCTACCGGACTGTTTCTATATGTTTTGTCATTTGCTGGCATTACGCCTTGTTAAATTTCTTATGCAACTTAATAAAAATTTAATAAAATTGATAGCTCATGGTGGGCTTGCTTTAGCTTTTTTGGAAAGCAACATTGGTTAGATTTCTACTAACTCAAGGATGGGTTTCTTATATTTATCAGTCAGCCTAGTATGTTCCGGTTCCTTGTTAAGATTTGTGGTGGAATTTCCATATAGATTTATTGTAAAACTTTAATTAGATAATTTAATAAATGGCTAACTTAACAATTATAGATACCATAAAATTTGTTTTAATGGCAGATACCCTAACCGCTAAAACATCTATCGATGGATCTTCAATTTGGCAAACTGTATTAGAAATTTGCAAAATACTTGTCCCAGCTTTAATGGTACTAGTGGTATGTCAACTTGATATTGTCGTATAATAATTGTATTTTTATCATAAAAAACACTATGATAAAATACAAAATCACATTAAGTAAATCAGAGTATGATCAACTAACAGCTATTATTTCAAAAGGAGTCCATAGTT
>JBBSDT010000213.1:0-6021 GCA_038240405.1 Ignavibacteria bacterium | reverse complement strand
CGGTCAGGCAATCAAAGGAGAAGACATAACCGTTTTCGGTGATGGCTCCCAGACAAGGTCTTTTTGTTTCGTTGATGATCTTATTGAAGGAATTTACCGGCTCTTATTCAGCGATTATGTAGACCCGGTGAATATAGGAAATCCGGATGAAATTACAATAAAAGAATTTGCCGAAGAGATTATTAAGTTGACAGGCTCTGGGCAGAAAATTGTCTATAAACCTTTGCCCCGAGATGATCCCAAACAGAGGCAGCCTGATATTTCCAAAGCAAGAAAAATTCTGGGGTGGGAACCCAAGGTCTCCCGCAAGGACGGCTTAAAGGTTACTTATGATTATTTTAAAAATATACTTGACAAAAAGTAAAGTTCACAAAGCTTTTTGAATCACACATAAAAGAAATCCTTATCAATCTCACTGAATAATCTTGCCTTCATGTCCTTATCGGACACGACAGGTTTGTCTGTCTTCCAATCAATATCCAGTTGAGGATCTTTAAATAAAATAGCTCTTTCATCTTCTTTACTGTAAGGCGCTGTACACTTATAAGAAAAAATTGCGCTCTCTGATAAAACCGAAAAGCCATGTGCAAAACCCGGTGGAATCCAGATCTGTTTGTGGTTGTCCCCCGACAGCTCGATCGAAAAATGTTCGCCAAAAGTGGGTGAACCGAATCTTATATCAACTGCAACATCTATTACGTTCCCTGTAATTGCCTGACACAGCTTACCCTGTGCATTTACGCCTGCCTGGTAATGCAATCCTCTGATTGTATTCTTTCCTGACTTCGAAAGGTTATCCTGAACGAAAACAAAGTTAAGACCGCCCTTAAGGTATTTGTCTTTGTTGTAAGTTTCAAAAAAAAATCCTCTCGCATCTTCATAGAATTCGGGTTCTATTACAAGCACCCCCGTCAGGTTAGTCTTGATAACATTCACTATTCAGCTTTCTTTTAAAATTCTTTCAAGATAACTCTTGTACAATGATTTTGGGATCCTGGAAATTACGTCTTCAAACTTTTCCCTGTCTATAAACCCCTTGTGAAAAGAAATCTCTTCGAGACATGCAACCTTCAGACCCTGCCTGTCCTCTATTACCCCGAAAAAATTAGACGCCTGCAGCAAGGATTCTGGAGTACCTGTGTCAAGCCATGCAACTCCCCTTCCGATCTTTTCAACATTTAATTTACCTTTTTGCAGATAGACATTATTAACATCGGTAATTTCAAGTTCACCCCTTTCCGAAGGTTTGATATTTTTTGATATGGTTACAACCTCATTGTCATAAATGTATAATCCGGGTACGGCAAAATTTGATCTCGGATTCTTTGGTTTTTCTTCTATTGAGATCGCTTTACCATTGTCATTAAATTCAACAATTCCATAACGCTCCGGATCATTAACCCTGTATCCGAAAATTGTTGCCCCGTCATTTTTCTGCATTGCCCGTTTAATAAAATCTATATTTCCATAAAAAATATTATCACCCAGAATCAATGTTGATCCTTCACTGCCTATAAATTTTTCCCCAATAATAAATGATTCAGCAATTCCATTAGGAGCAGTCTGCAGAGCATATTCGATGTTTAGTCCGAAATCGGACCCATCATCGAAAAGTTTTTGATAAAGCGGAATTGTCTCCTCGTTAGATATGATCAAAATTTCCCTGATATTTGATAACATCAAAATTGAAAGCGGGTAGTAAATCAAAGGTTTATCATAAATGAGAGTTAACTGCTTGCTGTAAATTTTTGAAACAGGGTAAAGCCGGGAGCCTGCACCTCCTGCTAGGATTATACCTTTCAAGCTTTTTATTTTAGTTTTTAAAATGACAGAAAGCAATTTACTTAAGCCTTAGACTAATTTAAAGATATAATTTCACAAATATTATCTTTTAATAACTTTTAAAGTTCTGAGTCAGACATTGATATTAATATAGAAGATTAACTATTTAATCCTAAATTGCTTAATATTACGTTAATTAAAGGATTATAGTAGGAAGTTGCTTTCAGGGTATGATAATTGCACATTTTACAGTAACACAGAAAAATGATGTTTCTCTCGGTTATCACATTTCTGTTTTAAATAAAAATAGATTGAGCTATTTTATAAAAACTTAAATTAGGAGGTAGAAAATGAAGACCCTTATTCTTGTAACAGTTATTCTATTTCAATCAGTTTTAAGTTTAAAAGCAGACGAAGTAAAGCCGGTTAAAAAGGTTTTTGATAAATCTGACATTTTAAAGTTAGTACCTGTATATTTAAATAGCGGGTTGAATGTTAAGAATCCTGCAATTATAGATGTTGACAAAGACGGTAAATTCGATATTCTGAATTTCACAAGTAAAGGCAATGTGGAGTACTACAGGAATACAGGTACTCTCGAAGCTCCTGTGTTTGTGCTTGAAAACAAGCACTTCGACCATTATCAGGTAAATTCATTTCTTCCATCGGGAATGCCTCTTCCTGTATTTTTTGCAGATAAAGACGGAGATAATGATCTTGACGTATTTGGCATAGTAAAAGAAAAAGAAAATAACTACAAAGTAGTATATGTTGAAAATATAGCGGACATTGATAATTATACATTGATAACGATTATTCTTGTCTTGCTTATTGTATTACTAATTGCTTTAATTGTAAGGTAACACCTACAGCGGGATTAGTATTGTTCGCACTTCCTGTAATGTACATTTTTGGAATGATCAGATTTTGCGGGAGTAATTCAGCGGTAGAATGTCAGCTTCCCAAGCTGGACGTCGCGGGTTCGATCCCCGTCTCCCGCTCTGGAAACAAAATTTTTATTTCTTAAACCCCTGTACTTCTTTTTTTATCTGCCATAATATTATATTCTTAATCTCTAATTATATTGATTAATAAAACGAATTTTATCATAGATTTTGACAGCACATTTATAAGCCTGGAGGCCCTGGATGAACTTTTTAAAATTTCCATCAAGAACAAATCCGGTAAAAATGTATTGATCAAAAAGTTTGCTGCAATCACCAAAGACACAATGGAAGGTAAAATTTCTTTCAATGAATCCCTCGGAAAAAGAATCGAAATGCTGAGCGCCAACAGGTCCCACTTGCCGGTATTAACAAAAAAATTACAAAATAATATTTCAACTTCGGTAATCCGGAATAAAAGCTTCTTTAAAAAGTATGGCAGGAATATTTTTATTATCTCAGGAGGATTTAAGGAAATTATATATCCTATTGTAAAACAATTTGACATTCCATATGATAATGTTTTTGCCAATTCATTTACTTTTGACAGGCAGGGAAACATAACCGGCTTTGACAAAAAAAATGTATTAAGCCAGGATAGCGGCAAAATTAAACAATTAAAGAAACTGGATTTGAAAGGCGGACTGTATGTCATCGGCGACGGATATACTGACTACGAATTAAAAGAAGCCGGGATTGCCAGTAAGTTTTTTGCTTTCACCGAAAATGTTGAAAGGGAAATTGTAGCTTCAAAAGCAGATTTCATAACCCCGAGTATGGATGAATTTCTTTTTCTGAATAAGCTTCCCATGTCGATTTCTTATCCGAAAAACAGAATTAAAGTTCTGCTTCTGGAAAACATTCACAATGATGCATTCTCGATTTTTAAGAAGGAGGGCTATCACGTGGAAACAATGAATAAGAGCCTGAACGAAAAGGAACTTTCAGAAAAAATAAAAGATGTTTCAATCCTGGGAATACGTTCCAAAACTCACATCAGCCTTGAAGTACTAAAAAATGCAAAGAGGTTAATTTCTATCGGGACTTTTTGTATTGGCACAAATCAGATTGATCTTAACGAATGTTTAAAAAGAGGCGTGGCAGTTTTTAATGCTCCTTTCAGCAATACCCGCAGTGTTGTAGAGCTTGTGCTTGCGGAAATTATTATTTTAATCAGAAATATTTTTGAAAAGAGTAATTCTCTTCACAGAGGCCAATGGGATAAATCAGCTAAAGGAAGTTATGAGATAAGGGGGAAGAAAATTGGCATAATCGGTTACGGAAAAATCGGGTCCCAGTTATCAGTGCTCGCAGAAGACCTTGGTATGGAGGTTTATTATTATGACGTACTGGATAAGCTTGCACTTGGAAATGCAAGGAAGTGTGACACTCTTCCGGACCTTTTGAAAAAATGCGATGTCATCACACTCCATATTGACGGGAGTTCAACCAATAAGAACTTCATCTCTGAAAAGGAGTTTAAGTTAATGAAGAAGGGAGTTATATTTTTGAACCTCAGCCGCGGACATGTTGTGGATATTGCATCGCTTGCAAAAAATATTCTAAAGGGAAAAATCCGTGGTTCATCCATAGATGTTTTTCCTGAAGAACCTGAAGGCAATGATGTTAAATTCATCTCCGAGCTCCAGAATCTTCCGAATGTGATTCTTACACCTCACATAGGTGGCAGCACTGAAGAAGCGCAGAAAAATATAGGCAATTTTGTTCCCTCGAAGATCATAGATTTCATAAACAGCGGGAATACTTTTTACAGCGTTAACTTCCCTGAAATCCAGCTCCCTGAATTTCAAAATGCACACCGCCTCATTCATATACATGAAAACGTTCCGGGGATTCTTGCCCGCATCAATAATGTCCTGGCAAATCATGACATCAATATTATCGGTCAATATCTGAAAACGAATGAGCTGGTCGGTTATGTGATTACAGACATCAGCAAGAAGTATAATCCCCAGATGATTCACGATCTTAAAAAGATCCCGCATACAATCAAGTTCAGAATTTTATATTAATTAATGGCATGAGTAAGTTGAATAATATTAATAAGACAGACAAGATATACTTCACCCCGGGTCCCACACAGCTGTATCCCGAAGTTAAAGATTTTATTTCACAAGCATTGAATGAAAGTATTTGCTCCATCAATCACCGTTCAGAAGATTTTATGAAAATTTATAAAGCTACTGTTGATTCGTTAAAGCTGCTGTTGAATATTCCGGACGAATATAATATTTTTTTTCTCAGTTCTGCAACAGAATGTATGGACAGAATCATTCAGAATACAGTTGAAAAAAACACATTCCATTTTGTCAACGGAGCATTTGCGGAAAGATTTTATAGAATAGCGATCGAATTGAACCGTCAAGCTGATAAGATAGAAGTTCCTTACGGAAAAGCTTTTGATTCAATACATCCTACGAGTAATCCAGAACTTATTTGCATTACACAGAACGAAACAAGTACGGGTGTAGCCATCTCCGAGGATTATGTTCATAACTTAAAAAAATTGTTCCCGGATTCAATTTTGGCAGCTGATATAGTGACATCTGCACCTTATGTTGATCTGGATTACAATAAAATTGATTGCGCGTTCTTTTCTGTTCAAAAGGGTTTTGGACTTCCTGCCGGACTTGGAGTATTAATTGTGAATGATAAATGTCTTGAAAAGACCCGTTACCTGGTAAATAAAAAAGTCTCAATCGGCAGTTATCATAATTTCATTTCACTTTATGAAAATGCAGTAAGATATCAAACCACTGAAACCCCAAATGTCCTTGGAATTTTCCTGCTCGGCAAAGTTTGTGAGTATTTGAACGGTTATGGAATAAAAAACTTAAGAAAGGAAACTGAAGACAAAGCAAATTTGCTCTACGGTTTTTTTGATAATCACAACTTATTCAAGCCCTTTGTTCAAAATCCGGCTGACAGATCAAAGACCATTATAGAAATTGAAGTTGGGGAAAAGCAAAATATGATTAAGAAAGCGCTGGCAGATGAAGGCATTATCATTGGATCAGGTTATGGCAAACTTAAAGAGAATCACATTCGAATTGCAAATTTTCCGATGCACAAGATTGAAGATGTGAAAAAGCTGATTGATGTTGTTGCCAAATTTTAAATTATAATTTTAAATTATAAATTGCACGTCGTCGCCATCGGTAAATTAACAAAAGGGCTCACTTTCTTTTAGAGTTAGCACGAATTATTTTCGTGGAAAAATGAACTTCATAAAAAGAAAGGAACCCTTAAAATGCAAATTACAAAAAATGAAATT
>JBBSDT010000212.1:0-6086 GCA_038240405.1 Ignavibacteria bacterium | reverse complement strand
GGACCAGGTAATTGTAGATGGTACATTGGGCGGCGGAGGATACACAGAGCTTATATGTCAAAAAACCAAAAGTACGGTTAAAGTCATTGCGATCGATAAGGATCTTAATGCTATCAAATATGCAAAACAAAGGCTTCTTGAATATAATAGAGTAATTTTTGTAAACGATAATTTCGCAGAACTTAAGGAAATTTTGTCAGCAAATAATATAAAAAATATTACTGGCTTGGTTTTGGACCTGGGGCTTTCTTCATATCAATTGAACAATGAGGATGGGTTTAGCTTCATGAGGGATACTGCGCTGGATATGAGAGCTTATAAAAATGATGAACTCACTGCAGAAGATATATTAAACGGTTACCAAAAAGAATCTTTAATAGAAATTTTCAAAAATTATGGAGAGATTGGAAATTCTGAAAGATTAGCCAAATCTGTAGTAATAAGAAGAAAGCAAAAAAAATTTACTACTACCTTCGATATTGTAGATTTAATAAAAAGCGAATACAAGATAGATAAAAAGAACCTGATGGATTTTCTCGCAAAAATATTCCAGTCCCTTAGAATAGCAATAAATAATGAACTTCCGAACCTGGAAAATACATTAAATGACAGTCTGGATGTAATTCAAAGCGGGGGAAGAATTGTGATAATTTCATATCATTCACTTGAAGACAGGCTTGTAAAAAATTTCTTTAAAAGGGAAGCATCCCGGTATAAGGAATCATCGAATCCTTTCTTCAATGAAGAGAAGGAAATCAGACTAAAAATATTGACAAAAAAACCTGTTGTACCCTCAAGAGAGGAAGTAAATGAAAATAGCAGGTCGCGAAGTGCAAAATTGAGAGCAGCAGAAAGGGTTTAATAGATGAAAAAAACAAAACATTCAATTAAAAAGATCTCAATATTTTATTTTTTACTTTTATTAATAATCACTTCAGTTATTATTTTAATATACATTAACAATATCATTAAGGTAAACCAGCTATCAATCAGTAACAACACTCTCAGAGAAGAAATTAAAAAGAATATTGAATTTAATGACCTGTTGATAGCAGATGCAGAAAAGTTAAGAAGTTTCGATAGAATAAATTTAATAGCCTCCGGGAAATACAATTTGTCCTACCGGGACAATTCGGTTGATGAGAACAATAAAATAATCTTAAAGAAGTCAGAATTGAAATAAAATTACAACTTGAATTTTAAATTATATAAGAACCCTAACAAAGATTTAATGCAAAGAAGGAAAATAAATTTTTTCCTTCTGATTTTATCAGGAATTTTTATAACTATACTTGTGAAGTTAATAAACATCCAGATCATTGATACAGAAAAATACAAGGTAGCAGCAAGAAAACAATATGAAAATAAAATAGTTCTGACACCCTTTAGGGGTTTAGTTTATGACAGGAATATGAATGTCCTGATTTCAAATTCTGTTCAATACTCATTTGCAGCAGATCCTAATATGATTGAAAAGCCGGATGAGGTAGCTGAAATTTTTGCAAAAAAATTTGGTAAGAGTAAGGAAGAATATCTATCCAAACTAAACTCATCCAGCAAATCATTTATTTACCTTGAAAAAAAGATCGATGCTTGCGGTATTAATGGCTTTGACAGCATGAATGTGAGCGGAGTAATAATTATTAAAGAACCGAAACGGGTATATAATTATGGAAGTCTTGCGTCACAGGTATTAGGATTTACCAATATTGATAATATAGGCCAGACAGGTATTGAACTTTCGATGGAGAGCGAGCTTGCAGGAAAAGAAGGATTTGTTATAATGCAAAGAGATGGCAGAGGTAACAACCGCCCTTCACTGGAATTTCCCCGGAAGGACTCTGAAAACGGAAATAATATAGTTTTAACACTAGATATAAATATGCAAAGAATTGCCGAGGAAGAATTAGAAAAAAGCATAAAAAATTATGACGCAGACGGAGGTAAGGTATTAGTCCAGTTAGTTAAAACCGGTGAAATTCTTGCAATGTCATCATATCCTACTTTTAATCCAAATAATATTACTGCCAGTGACACAATAGGAATGAAGAACGCAGTGATTTCAGATGTATATGAACCAGGCTCGACGTTTAAAGTTGTTACGGCAGCTGCGTCAATAGAGGAAAAAATAGAAGACAGAAACTCGATTATTTCCACAGAAAGCATTAATGAGATTAAAGGACTGAATATCACTGATGTTCATTCTGCATCCAGCATGACATTTCAACAAGTGATTGAACAGTCAAGCAATATTGGGTTTAGCAAGATATCATTAAAGTTAGGCCCTGAAAAATTTTACAAATATGCACGAGACTTTGGATTTGGAATTTGCAGCGGAATTGAATTGCCCGGAGAAAATAAAGGTACTCTCAAAAGACCTATTGAATTTTCCGGTGTCTCTTTACCTTACATGTCAATTGGATATGAAGTAATGATTAACGCAATTCAGTTAGAAAATGCTTATTCGACAATTGCGAATCACGGGATGATGATGAAGCCATTTATAATAAAAAAGGAATTTGGAACAGACGGGAAAACGGTATTTGAAGGAAATCCAATATCAATCAGACAGGTCGTTTCAGAAAAGACGGCAAGAACATTAACTTCATTATTAACAGGGGTAGTAGAGAAAGGCACAGGAGTGGACGCAAAGATTGACGGAGTAACTGTTGCCGGTAAAACAGGAACTGCACAAAGAATCATAAATGGTGAGTATTCAAACAGTTCACACAATTCTTCCTTCGTTGGGTACTTTCCTGCTGAAGATCCTCAAATCATAATAACCGTTATTATAAATAATCCAAAATCCGGAGAATATTATGGCGGAAAAGTTGCGGCTCCGGTTTTTCAAAAGATAGCCACACGCATAATCAGCCTGTCGGGTATTACAAATATTTCGAGTCCTGAATTAATAAACGTTAACTACTCTTTTAATAAAAATAATTCAGAAGCTTCCGGCGATGATAATATTCAAAAAATTTTAATTCCAAATCTAATAAATTTGCGATTGAAGGATGCAAAGGATATTCTGGATGAAAACAACATAGGCTTCGAAATAGTAGAAGAAAATTCCGGAGAAAAGACCTCAGATGAAGAAAAAATTGTTGAGTCACAGATTCCTGTACCAAATGAAGTAATATCAGCGAATGAAAAATTAAAAATAAGATTAGTTGTAAAAAGCAAAAGGGTATCTGAAGACCGGCTTCTAAAAGTTCCTGATGTGAAAAACCTAAGCATAAGAAAAGCTATAAATATTCTATTATCCGGTGGTTTTTATATCGAAATAAACGGGAGCGGAAAAATTGTTGATCAGTCGCCTGCGGCTGCAACTAATCAGCTGCCAAAATCCAAAATAATTCTTTACTGCAAAAATCAATAATGAAAATTTCCGAAATAATTAATAAAGGAAAGATTAATATAAGTTTTGATGCGGACAAAGATTTTGAGGTAAATGGAATAGCTTATGATTCAAGAAAAATCAAACCCGGATATATATTTTTTGCCATAAACGGATTAAAAGATAACGGAAATAAATACATAGATGAAGCATTCAAAAAAGGAGCTGAATTAATTTTCACGGAAGAGACTTTTAACCGGGGATTTATCCCCCAAACTATTAAGGTCAATAATATCAGAAAAGTTATGGCATTATTTAGTAAAGTTTTTTATGACAATCCATCTGAAAAGTTAAAGCTGATTGGGGTTACAGGCACGAATGGTAAAACGACAACTACTTATTTAATCAAATCTTTCCTGAAGAATGCCGGATACGATACAGGCTTGATAGGAACAATTGATTATCAGATTGGTGAAATGAACGTGGTTTCGACTCTTACAACTCCTGATTCTGTAGAGATCAATATTATGCTGGGAGAAATGGTAAAATTAAATATGAAATATTGTGTTATGGAAGTGTCTTCAATTGCGCTTGTTATGGACAGGGTTTACGGCTTGAACTTTGATACCGCTGTATTTACAAATCTTACCAGTGAACATCTGGACTTTCATAATAATATGGGAAATTACTTCGAATCCAAAAAAATATTATTTGATAATTTGTCTTGTCAAAGTTTCGCCTTATCAAATAAGGACGATAAATATGGAGAAGTTATTTTAAAAGATACTAAAGCAAAGAAATTTTTTTACTCTGTTAAAAAAGAAAGCAATCTAAAATCCTTAAATGAAAAGTTAACTCTGAGCGGGGTTGAATTTGATGTGAAATGGAACGGAGAAATATACAAACTTAAGTCTCAACTGTCAGGAAGATTTAATATTTATAATATTCTGGCTTCAATGTCTGCAGTCCTTAATTATGAAGTGGATATGACTTCGATAAAGGAAGCTCTTCTTAATTTTCCGGAAGTAAATGGAAGGTTCAATAAAGTAAAGCTTCCAAACGGGGCTGTTGCAATTATTGATTATTCACATACATCAGATTCGTTAAAGAACGCCATTAATTCTGCAAGGGACATACTTAACGAAGAAAAAAATAAAGCCAAAGTTATTACAGTTTTCGGTTGCGGCGGAAATAAGGATAAAACAAAACGGCCGGTAATGGGATATTTTGCTACAAGTTTATCGGATTATTCCATAATTACTTCAGACAACCCAAGGTATGAAAATCCAATGGACATAATTGATGAAATTCTTTCAGGTATAAAAACAAAGAAAAATTATGAAATAATTGAAAAACGTGAAGCTGCTATAAAAAGAGCGATCGAAATGTCCCAGGAAGGAGATATAATTTTGATTTGCGGTAAGGGTCACGAAACGTATCAGGAGGTTATGGGAGTCCGGAATCCTTTTGATGACAAGGAGATGGTGGGTAAATATATGCACATTGCTAAGTGACATATGCTTTTTACAGATGATCTGTTTAGAATTAAACACATAAAGAAAGTTAACATTGAGAAATTAAGAAAGAAGAGCTTTAAAAGCGCTTCGATTGATTCGAGAGCTGTTAACAGGGAAGAAATTTTTTTTGCAATAAAAGGAGGGAGTAACGACGGGCACAATTACTTAACAGATGTTTTCAAAAAAGGTATTTCGATAGCGGTAGTACATGAGAACTGGTTTATAAAAAATAAGGAAGAATTTAAAAATAAGATTTTCCTGGTTGTAAAGGATACCACTTTAGCTTTAGGGGAGTTTGCAAAGATACACAAGAGGAGGTTTAATATTCCGACATTATGCATCGGAGGAAGCAACGGAAAAACTTCCACAAAAGATTTAACAGCGGCAGTTCTTTCACAAAAGTTTAATCTTTTGAAAACAGAGGGTAATTTTAATAACCACATAGGACTCCCTCTGACTTTGCTTAGACTAAATGAAAATCACAATTTTTGTGTACTTGAAATCGGATGCAGCCATTTTAACGAAATAAAGTATTTGTGCGGGATTGCAGAACCTGACTACGGACTGATAACAAATATTGGAAAGGAACATCTTGAATTTTTCAAAGATGTTAAAGGAGTAGCTAAAGCAGAATTTGAGCTATTCGATTATCTGAAGCTAAAAAGTAACGGAAAGATCTTTATAAACATTGATGACAAATATATTAAAAAATATTCCGGGAGATTAAATGTTGAAAAAAAATTTTCTTATTCTTACAAGTTTGACGCGGATGTCGAAGGAAGATTTAAAGGTTATAATAAAAGTTATGAACCACAAATCAAAATCAGATTCCGTGAAAAAGAATTTGAAACCGGCATATCAACGTTCGGCAAACATTCGATTTATAATGGTCTAGCTGCAACAGCGGTAGGAATGTATTTCAGTGCAGGGGTTAAGAACATAAAACATGCACTTAAGAATTTTAAAGTATCTTCCGGAAAAAGAATGGAGATATTAAAAACAAAAGGAATAACCATCATAAATGACACTTATAACAGCAATCCTGAATCAGTAAAAATGGGATTGGAAACGCTGCTTGAATTTAAGACGATTGGAAAAAAATTCTCAGTTCTTTCCGACATGCTTGAGTTAGGTGAAAGCAGCAAGAGTGAACATTCAAGGATCGGCAAGCTGGCATCTTCATTAGGAATCAAAAATTTATACACTTATGGTAAAGAATCATATAATACATT
>JBBSDT010000211.1:0-6118 GCA_038240405.1 Ignavibacteria bacterium | reverse complement strand
TCTTAAAACTTCATTATTCTTTTTTGAAGGATTATTAATCTGGAATTTTCTTATGATTTGAAAGATTTTTCTTACGTCTTCAAACAGATGATCACTTACGGCTGCTCTGGAAGAAATCAGTTTTCTTAGTCTGTTTGTCTGCTCAATACTGATATGAATTCCCAATCTTTCTATATTTTCTTTTGCTACGGAGGTGCTCTCATCATTGACTGTGTGGAAATGCCTGTTGCTGTAGTTGTCATTATGTTTTCTGTATTTTACTAATTTTTCCTGCATGTTGTAAACTTTTCCATGCTGGCTTAATAAAGAAATTAGTTTGAAGTCTTCAGAATGTTCATAATTTTCCTCGTACCGGATTCCATTTTCATCTAATATTTTTTTTCTGAACACAATACTCGGATTGGCAAAAGTACACCTGAAGAGCAGGCTAAATTTGGCATCTAAGTTTTTCTGTGGCCGTACCGGCTGGGAAATTATTTTTTCACTTTCGTCAATAACATCAATGTCAGATCCAACAAGGACATAATCTGAATTTTCTTCAAGAAATTTATACTGTTTTTCCAAGCGGTGTGGCAGGGAAATATCGTCAGCATCATGCAATGCTACATATTTTCCTTTCGCCATTTTCAGCGCTATATTAAGGGATTTTACTCTTCCTAAATTAGATTGGTTATTAAATATGACTAACTTTGGGTTGTCCCCTGCAATCTTTTGTATAACCCCGGCAGTATTGTCAGTAGATCCATCATTAACCAATATATGTTTGAAGTCCTGGAAGGTCTGAATCCGGATGCTTTGCAGAGATTGAGCTAAATAATTTTGGCAGTTAAAGACGGTTGTTATTACTGAGATTTTTTCGTTCATAATTATTTAAATCATTATACTCTATCTAACGAAAATACTTTCCTCCATGGTGCATTTTTTACGGTTTCCATTTGTATGGTATATTGTCCTCTTATTTTCAATATTTCTCTTAATCTTCCGATGGATTTTTCAATTCTTAATATTTCCGAATCCCCTTCGGATGATTTGTTAAATTTCAATAATTTCCGGATTCCATAACTTCTTAATTTCTTTATAAGCATTATAGTCAGGAAAATCCATTTTTTTTTAAAGCTTTGATTAAAATTTTTAGGTTCGGGATCAAAGACTTTTAAGTAAGAATCAAAGCCGATTTTTTGCGCACCATATCCTCTGTTTAATTGCCGGAGAAAACTCCATGTCAATTTATTTTTAGAAATAAAATGCTTTAGCTTTAATGAAGAGTCATACCATATTTTCCAGCCGGCAAGCCGAAGTGCGTAACACATCTCAGTGTCCCCGCCCGCACTTAGCTGATCTCCCTTTCTGCAGGGAAGTATTGATTTATATCCTCCCGCAAATAATTCATCTATCGCAGATTTGCGGACCACCATTCCTGCTCCCCACACATAACCCTCTTTCCATGTTATATCACCGTTTTTCCCGGACTGCGGGCCAACGGCATAATTACGCTGAAATTTAGAAAACCAGCCCGGAAGATCACCATCAGAAACAGCTTCGGAATATCCTCCCAGGACGCCGATGTTATTATTTGCTTTCATCAGTTTAGCACAGGTTTCAATATAATTATTGCATAACCAGTTGTCATCATCACATGTTATCAGATATTCGTACCTGGCATGCTCATATCCTTTTTCGAGTGCTGGTTGTTTTCCGGGAATTGGCTGGTCTACAATTCTTAATTCCACTTTACTATCATGCTTAGCCCATTCGGTAATAGCTGTCTCCTTCGAATTATCAGTTGATACGTTGTCAACTAAAATAATTTCCCATGGAAGATCTGGATTTACTTGCTGCAAAGCGAGATGCCTGAGTGTCTCGGGAAGCCTTTTAGCCCCATTGTATGTGCATATGATAACGGATACTCCGTTTAGTTTCTTTATGGGAAGCTCTTCAATCATTAAACGTGATGAGATGGAAATGGGAAAATAGTTTATTTAAATTTTTTTATTCAGTGATCCGCCCTTGAGTTTTTCAATCAGTAAATTTCCCACTGTCGAATTGATTAAAAGGCTTAATTTATTCCTGTTAAAAACTGAAACCGGATAAAGAATATATGATGGGATAAGCAGCGCTACGGTTCGCAGCCGCCTGTTCTTGTGATAATTGAGCTGTGCACTTGCATAAAGCTCTTTTGAATGAGCTTTATACCTTCTATATCTGAAGAAATAGTATATTCTTTTCAAACCGTATTTTACCTGTTCGTAAAAATATTTAAGACGTAATGCAAATGATATTTTTCTTTGCTTTCTCAATTTATCCATATTGGAAATATTTCTTCTCTTATTTTCAATATAGACTTTTGGGGATAATGGGTAAGCAAAAAACAATATTAAATTACCCTTTAAAAAATTATTATTAGTCTTAAAATTCCTGCCATGATAATTTAGCTTTTGAGAGAGGGACATTCCTTTTGGGTAAACAAAAAAGTTATAATAAGACTTTACCCTTTCTCTGATGTTTATACTGACAGATTTCCTGACGGAATGTAAGTAATTCAATGTATCAGAGTTTCTCAGGCGGCTCTTTTTTAGCAGCTTCAGATTATTCGTTGCGGAAATTCTTTTTGACTTTTTAATCTTTTCTCTTTTAAAAATATAAGACGGCGAAATTGCATAAAGACCTAATAATATTAAATTTCCCTTAAGGCTTTTGTTATTTTGTCTGTATTCATTTCCGTAATAGTTAAGCTTATGGGATAATTTCATTCCCGGCGGATATGCAATGAACCGGAAAGCCTGTGCTATTTTTTCATTCAGATTTTTTCCAAGCGTCGCAGGAATTAAGACGTTCCATCTGCTTACACTTTTTACAGATTTGGGATATATAATAAATGAAGCTGCAATGGCGGAGATTGAACGGATTTTTCGATTCTCATAATATTTATCCCGGCCGATTTCATATAATTTTTCCGAATAGTATTTATTTTTCTTGAGAGTAAGTAATGAAATTGCTCGGTGAAGATTCTTATTAAACTTATTTGTAATGTTCCTTAGGTTATATGGCTTTTTCTCATAATAGAAAAATTTATAGTACTTGTATAAATAGAACGGTAGATTTTTTTTATCATAATTCCAGCAATGATATAAAACCCTTACATGGGTATTCTTTCTGTTATTTGCATTTGAAGTTTTATTATATCCGTTCATGCAAAATGTGCCCATGTAATCTTCGATCTTAATCAGGTTATAATTTTGATATGCTTTAAGCAAAAACCAGTAGTCCATTGTAAGATGATTTTCAAGCGGGAATTCACCGATTTCGGTCTGGACATTTTTCTTATAGAAATAACTGACGGGATTAATCGGAAACATGTACAGGAATGGAAGCATTATTTTTTTGTAGTCAATCTCAGGTTCGCGTGTAAAAGTATGACCTGCATATTCAAAAAATAAGTTTCCCACAACCATATCAGCAGCAGGATTTTCTTCGAATGCCTTTGCTACCTTAAAAAATATCCCTCTTTGAAAATAGTCATCCGAATTCAGGTAGGCAACTAAATCCCCCGAAGCCATTTTAAATGCTTTATTCATGGCATCGGATTGTCCTTTGTCAGGTTCGGAGATCCATTTAACGTGCTTATATTTTTTTAATATCTCAACTGTGCCATCAGTAGAACCTGCATCACAAATAATATGTTCAAAGTCAGGATATCCCTGTCTCATAACACTCAGAATAGCCTTCTCAATAGTACCGGCTGAATTAAAAGAAGGAGATAAAATACTTATCCGCGGATATTTTTTTAGTTCCGGTATCAAAACAGGCTCGTCTTTCCATGGCCATCCGTATCTATAGTCATTTTCTGACTCCAGAAATTTTCTATGATTTGCCTTTAACTCGGGGTAATTCTTTTTCCATGGAGCGGTTTTAAGCTGTTCAAGCTTTTTATTATATTCATTCTTAACTTTTAAAAGCTCTCTAAGACGCGAGATGTAAAATTCCAGCATTAATATGCCGGTATTATTCTCCTGAGGGAATCTCAATGAAAGAATCTTTCCTAAACCATATTTTCTTAATTCTCCTATCGTTCTTCTTACTTCATACCACCAATCCTGTTCATTTACTTTTTCCTCTGCTATGTCCGAGTTGCCTAATTTTATTGCTTTCTCATATATTTCTAAACCTACTGAAGCAACACCGAAGCCTACGAATAGTCTGCGAAGGTAATCCCAGGTTAACCTGCCGGCAGGCATGCAATGCTTGAGCTTGAGTCTTGTATCATACCATATTTCCCAACCTGCTAAAACCAAAGCAAAGCAGGCTTCGGAATCACCCCCTGATGTCAGCTCCGTACCCTTCCTGCAGCTCATTGAAGTTTTAAATCCCTCATCAATCAATTTTTTCCATGCAGTCCTTCTTACGATCATCCCGGCTCCCCAGACGAAACCTCTTTTCCACGTTATATTTCCTGTGGTGACTTTTCCGGTATGAATATCTCCCTGGGACCCTGCAGCATAATCTTTTTGAAAATATTTAAACCATTCCGGCGGCTGAACTTCACATAATGCTTCATTGGGTCCTCCTAAAGCCCCTATCTTTTCATTGCTGCTCATTATTTCGTAGACAAGCTCTACGAAATTTTCATCGAGCCAATTGTCATCGTCACATGTTATCAGATATTCGTATTTAGCATGCTCATATCCTTTCTCAAGTGCAAGCTGTTTTCCGGGAACAGGCTGGTCTACAATTTTCAACTTCGCTTTACAGTCGTATTTAGTCCATTCATTAAGAGCCGTCTCCTTCGAATTGTCTGTTGATGCGTTATCAACTAAAATTATTTCCCATAAAAGATTCGGATTTGCTTTTTGCAAAGCCAGGTGCCTTATGGTTTCAGGAAGCCTCTCCGCCCCGTTATATGTACATACAATTACAGAGACACCGTTCAGCTTCTTTATGATTTTATATTGAGGAAATTTTCCATGGTAGTTTTTGAAAACGGATTCCAGATGTTTAAGATCGTTTTTTCGCGCAGTTCTTTTTAATAATTTTATCCCGCGGTTGTAAGTGATTCTTGTTTTTAATAACTCTTCCAGCCTTCCAAGACAATATTCTATCATCGGGATATCTGAATCGCCTTCACGGTTTTTCGTATATGATAATAATTTCTTATATCTTGTCTTTCTAAGAACAGAAAGGGTTTTGTGAATTTCCTGCCTGACTGATTTTGAAGCTGATTTTTTATTTCCTTTCCTTAAAGCTCCATTCGTTTTCTTTAGATAATAATCAAGACCAACGGACGCCTGTCCGAACCCTTTAAAAAGTTTTTTCAGATATTGCCATTCAAGTCTTTCTGTCGGCAAATGATGTTTAAATTTCAGGCGCGGATCATACCATATCTTCCAGCCTTCATTTCGAAGCGCATAACAAATTTCAGTATCTCCCCCGGCTGAAAGAGTATTTCCTTTCCTGTCGGTTAATAAGGATTTAAAACCCTTTCCTAGTAAATTTTTCCAGGCTTTTTTTCTGACCACCATAGAAGCTCCCCAGACATATCCTCTTGACCAGGTTATATCGCCTACTACATCGGACTGCTTACCTATGGCAAAACTATTTTTCCAATCCTTGAACCACGACGGAGGTGATACATCAAATTCAGCTTTGCTTTGACCTCCTAATACTCCGATTTCATTATTGCTCTTCATTATCTCATAAACCATGCTTACAAAATCTTTAGTAAGCAGATTATCATCGTCACAAAAAACTATATACTCATATTTTGCAGTATTAAATCCTTTTTGCCGGGCTGCACTTAATCCCGGGGTCATCTCTTTTACTATTTTAAACGGAACAAGACTATTGGAATTATTCCTGGTATCACGTGCAATCTGTGATGTATTATCAGTTGAAGCATTATCCACAACCACCACTTCCCAGGGAGTATGCTCAGGGACTTTTTGTGAAAAAATATATTTTAAAGTAGTTCCCAGAACTTTAGCGCTGTTATAACAGCAGATAATAACCGATACACCCGGCTGATCTCCACTAACTTTATCCGTACCATTGGACAACCTTAAATCATGAAAATTTCCGTTTATTTTTTTTATTACTTCTTTGGAATAAGAATAATATTTTTTTC
>JBBSDT010000210.1:0-6136 GCA_038240405.1 Ignavibacteria bacterium | reverse complement strand
GAACTTTGCGTGGGTATCCACGAACTTTGCGTGGGTATCCACGAACTTTGCGTGGGTACCAACGAACTATCAGTGAAAACCTCTATATCATAAAATAGGCTAAAAATGTGTAAAAAGGGGGAAATATGAGGCTGAATAGTTCAACGATCCTCAAAAACCATATGCCTTTGCTTCTTAATTCCATTTATGAAATCTAAAGCGCCCATTTTTTTCTTCCCTTCAGGCTGAAGATCCAATATTTCCAGGCAGTAGTCGGAGCCCCCGGCGAATAATTTTTTATCCTGGATAAGAAGTTTTCCCGGGCTATTTGATATGATTTGATTGGTTAAATGAGATTTATAAATTTTTATGATTTTATTTTCAAGGTATGTGTACGCAGTAGGATAAGGAGACAAGCCGCGAATAAAGTTATGAATATTTAAGCATTTGTCATTCCAATTAATAAGACAGTCTTTTTTGAATATTTTGGGGGCAGTGGAAGAAAGACTTTCATTTTGCTCGCTCAAAGTTACAGCTTTTTCTCCAATAAGTTTCACGGTCTTTAAAACAACATTTGCTCCAAGCACAGATAATTTGTCATGGATTTTCCCGGCATTGTCATCAATTCCGATTTTAATTTTTTCCTGTAAAATAATATTTCCGGTATCAACTTTTTCTTTCAAAAAAAAAGTTGTAACACCGGTTTCTTCTTCACCTTTTATTATAGCCCAATTAATGGGAGCAGCCCCGCGATATTTAGGCAGCAGGGATGCATGCAGATTAAATGCTCCGAAAGCCGGAATTGTAAAAACCTCTTTTGGCAGAATTCTGAAAGCAACTACAACAATAAGATCAGGATTTTGTGATTTTACTTCGTTGATAAAATTTTCATCCCTCAATGATTCAGGCTGCAAAATATTTAGATTATTTTCCTTCGAAAATTTCTTTACATCTGAAATTGCTATTTGCAGCCCGCGTCCCTTTTTTTTATCCGGAACGGACACTACAAGTGAAATGTCATAACCATTGTCTAAAAGTATTTTTAAAGAAGGCACTGCAAAACCGGGCGTTCCCATGAAAATAATTTTCATAATTAGATTTGTAGAGGATTAGCTCATGATATAAAACTAATCCCTCTTTAAGGACAGGGAATGAATATAAAGAGGGTATTCGGTGATTACCTTACCTCTTTTTATAAGTGATAATTGTTTTTTTATTTCTTTCTTTTTCTCATCACTCAGATAATCAAGAAAGAGTTTTCCATTGAGATGGTCTATTTCATGCTGAATAACTCTTGCCAAAAAACCATTCAGTTCAACTTTGATTTCCTTGAGATCAAAGTCATAGTATTTAAGATAAATATTCTTTGGCCTGTTGACTTCCGCGCGAACTTCAGGAATACTCAGGCAGCCCTCTTCGATTTCAATCTTTCCATGAGAATCTAAAATTTCCGGATTAATTAATACAACAGGTTTTTCGTGCTTGTGTTTTTCAATTCCCGAAATATCAATGACTGCAAACGACATGTCAAGATTCACCTGCGGTCCTGCCAGACCAATGCCGGAAGCCTTATCCATTGTATAAAACATATCCTGAATGAGATTAACAAACTTAGCATCTGTTTTAGATACAGGTTTTGCTTTCTTCCTCAGGATTGGCATCCCGTATGTCGTGATTGGTAAAAGTTTTGGCACGATTTAATTTTTATTAAATATACAAATCCTAAATAATTGTATAAAGTAACTTTAAAGTCTTGAAAATGAATATTATTTTATAGCTTATCATTTTTAATACCCTGAACTGCCTTAAAGCAAACTAAACCTGCATGGAAGCTGAGATAATAAGGATGGTAAACAGGCTATGGATTGAAGTATTAAATTTACTTCCGGGACTGTTATTCTCAATTGTAATCTTATTTATATTTTATATTTTCGGTAAGAATTTCGCCAGGCTTGTAAACAAAAGATTATATGCCAGAACCAATGACATGCTTCTGTCGAACTTTTTGGCGAAAATTTCAAAATGGATTTTGATAATTCTTGGCTTTATAATTTCTATGCAGATCCTCGGATGGGCAACTCTGGCAAGCGGAATTATAACAGGGGCAGGCGTTTCTGCAATTATAATTGGAATTGCATTTAAAAACATCGGAGAAAATTTTCTTTCCGGATTTTTACTTGCTTTTAACAGACCTTTCAAAATAGGGGACTTGATTGATACATCAGGATATTCAGGCACCATAACTTCAATGGATTTCAGGACTACCAACATTAAAACTGCTGACGGACAGGATGTTTTTATCCCCAATTCAATGATTATAAATAATCCGCTTATCAATTATACAAAAGATGGTATGCGCAGATTTGAATTTTCAATACAACTTAATAATTCCGGGGATATTGAAAGAGCAAAAGTGGTAATTATAAATGTCTTAAATAATATTGACGAAATTTTAAAAATCCCTTTACCTCTCGTAATCCTGGACCAGGCTTCAATTAACATTATTTTGAAAATTTATTTCTGGATTGACGCTTTAAAGACAGAAAGAACAATACTTGAAGTAAAAAGTGATGCACTTGAAAACAGTTCTATAGAGCTTATCAGGAGTGGTATTGTTTTAAATAACGTTACCGGAATAAGAATAACAAATGATTCAATACCCATCAAATTGAGCTCAAATAAAATTAAAATAAAAAAATAATAATTAAATTTATTTCAAAACTAAAAGCTTCATTGTAAAAAAGAGGAGATAAAAAAAGTTATGGCTGTTATAAAACCGGAGAACATCAGAAACATTTCACTTGTAGGACACGGGGGCAGCGGCAAGACAACTCTGGCGGAAGGAATATTGTATGCTTCCGGGGTTATAAACAGATTTGGAAAAGTTGAGGAAGGAAATACTGTCGGGGATTATCACAAAGATGAAATAGAAAAAAGACTGTCGATAAATTCTTCGTTGATGAATACAACGTGGAAGGGAGCTGATGGAATTGATAAGAAAATTAATATTATTGACACTCCCGGTTTTATGGATTTTGTTGGGGAAGTTAAGGCTGCTTTGAGAGTAACTGATACTGCCGTAATTGTAGTGGATGCTTTTAAAGGAATTGAAGTCGGCACTGAGGCAAGCTTCATGATGACAAATGAATATGACAACAATGTGCTATTTTTAATTAACAAGCTTGATACGGAAAATGCAAACTTCGACAAGACAGTTTCTTTAATTAAAGACAGCTTTGGAACAAGAGTTGCCGTAGTTCAGTTTCCGGTCAATGAAGGTACCGGCTTTGATTCGGTAATAGATGTAATGAGAATGAAAATACTTAAATTTAACGTTGACGGCAAAGGTGAATACAAGGAAGAAGAAATTCCCGATGCATTGAAAGACAGGGCGATGGAATACCATAAAAAATTCGTTGAAACGATTGCTGAGGAAGACGAAGAATTAATGGAAAAATTTTTTGAGGGTGGAGAAAATCTAAATGAAGAAGATGTTGATATGGGTTTAAAGAAAGGCATGAGAGAAAAGAAGCTATTTCCTGTATTTTGCATTAGTGCGTCAAAGAATATTGGCACACGTGATATACTGGACTTTATCTCAAATTACACCGAATCACCACTTGATAAAACCGCAGAAATCGGAAGAAGACCGGATAGTGACGAGCCTATAGAAGTTATACCGAAATCAGAAGCTGAGCCAGTCTTATTTATATTCAAAACTGTTTCAGAAAAAAATATCGGTGAGCTTTCTTTTTTCCGAGTATATTCGGGAAAAGTTCATCCCGGAATGGATTTAATTAATGAAGCAAATGGAAAGTCGGAACGACTGTCGCAGATGTATTGTATGAATGGCAAAGAACGAAAAGAAATGACTGAAGTTGTCTTTGGAGATATAGCCGGAGTCGTAAAGTTAAAAGATTCACATACTAATAATACATTAAGCTCAAAGAATTATCCTGTAGTACTCCCGGAAATAAATTTTCCAAAACCCAATATGACTCTTGCCATACATGCAAAAAATAAGAGCGATGATGATAAGATTGCCACTTCCCTGCATTCGCTTCATGAAGAAGATCCTACTTTTATTGTTCAGTTCAATCCGGAGACGAGCCAGACATTGATCAGCGGACAGGGAGAAATTCATTTGAATACAATTTTAAACAGGATGAAAAGTAAGTATAATTTTGAAGTTGATGTGTCAAGTCCGAAGATTCCTTACCGAGAAACTATCCGTTCAAAGATAGATGATGTGGAGTATAAGCACAAAAAGCAATCAGGAGGAAGAGGACAGTTCGGACACGTTTATTTGAACATTGAACCCCAGGAAAGAGGAAAAGGATTTGAATTTGTTAATGCGATAGTTGGCGGAGTCGTGCCCGGAAGATTTATTCCTGCTGTAGAGAAGGGATTGATTGAAATTCTTAACTCGGGAGTATTAATCGGCTGCAAGGTGATTGATGTTAAAGTTACTTTAACAGACGGTTCTTATCACAACGTTGATTCTGATGAAATTTCATTTAAAATTGCAGCCTCACAGGCTTTTAAGAAAGGATTTAAGGAAGCCCATCCTGTAATACTTGAACCGATTTATGATGTTGAAATTGTTTTTCCGGATGAGTTTATGGGTGCGGTTTCAGGTGACATATCTTCCAGGAGAGGAAGGATTCACGGCATGGATGTATTCGGAAAGCTTCAAAAGATTACATGCCAGATGCCTTTATCGGAAATGAATGATTATTCGACCAAATTAAGATCTCTTACACAAGGCAGAGGCTATTATGACAGGAAATTTTCTCATTACGAAGAAGTGCCTAAAGAAGTTGAAACAAAAATCATTAGCGAATATGAAAAGGAAAGGAATCATGAATAAAGAGATTTAAAGGTACTTCTATATAGTTGGAAAATCATTTATTGTCATTGTTTCCTTTATGATAATCAGACTCATATCTAAATCAATTTCTAACCAAATCCAATTTGGAAATATTCTTTCAGACCGAAACTTACATAAGCATTCTAACCCTTACTTTCCTGGAAATTATTCTTGGAATAGACAACATAATTTTTATTTCGATTCTTACCGGAACGCTGCCAAAAGTTTCAAGAGAGAAAGCAAGAATAATCGGACTTTCAATTGCACTGATTTTTAGAATCGGATTACTGCTGGGTATATCTTTTCTGGCAGGCCTTGTTCAGCCTCTTATTACAGTATTCGGCCTGGGACTATCGGGAAGGGATCTGATTTTATTGGCAGGCGGAATATTTTTGATTATCAAAAGCACAATTGAAATACATAACAGGGTTGAAGGTGAAGAAGAGAATGAGGGAAAAAAAGTAACTCCTAAGATGATGAATGTAATTATTCAAATTATAATTCTTGATCTGATATTTTCTCTGGATTCGGTGATCACAGCAGTCGGGCTTGTGAAGTATGTGTCCATAATGATTATTGCTATAGTCATTTCCATGATAATTATGATATTGTTTGCAGGAAAGGTCAGTGAGTTCATTCAAAAGCACCCGACTATAAAGATGCTGGCTTTATCTTTCCTGTTAATGATAGGATTGCTTTTAGTTGTCGAAGCGTTTCATATTGAAGTGCCCAAAGGTTACGTTTACTTTGCGATGGCATTTTCATTTCTTGTGGAAATGTTGAATATAAAAATGAGAAAGAAAAAGAAGATTGCAAAGATAAAAGAATGAAGTTAGAAAACCTATCCTCTCTCCTTCCCAAGCCCCAGCTTGGGAAGAATATAGAGTTATGCAGAAAGGATGACGTTATGATGGAAATAAATATCTAAAAGTTTCAATCCCGAAGGGATGTCATTATTATAGAAAAGAAGTGTCCCAAGTTTCAATCCCGAAGGGATGACATTATTTATCACCCCCTTCGGGGAGCTGGGCTTAGGAAGTAGAGGAACTTGTAAAAGTTTTTTATAAAGAACACAACTGACCCAACAAATAATGGTTAATATTTTTAAAATACAACTTTTATTTTTTTTAATATTGTCCAATTCAGATTTCATATTTTCTCAAGTTACACAAGAATGGATTGCAAGATATTCACGAGCTACTATCAGTAATAACGGAGCTACTGCTATAGTAGCAGATGATAGCGGAAATGTTTATGTAACAGGAGCAAGCCAAGGAGCTGGAACAG
>JBBSDT010000209.1:0-6152 GCA_038240405.1 Ignavibacteria bacterium | reverse complement strand
TCCATTCGAAAATTTCTAAAAGTACTTCATTATCCTTACGGGACCTCATCAGTACAGGTTCCCTTTGCGTAACATACCCTGCTTCAAGAAAATATTTCCTTTTTTGCTTCAGAACTTCGAACAATTTATCCTGGTCTTCCTGCTTACACCTGTATGGTGCGATTACAATTGTCGGTTCCAAGTTTCAATATTTTGTTTTAATTTAAAAATTTCTTTGTCTAAATTAAAAACTTCATTCAGATTATTTCCCGGATCCCTGGCGAGGGCAGCTCTTTTATCCTGAGATTCCCTTAGTCTGAGATTCTCAATTACAATTTTTGCATAAAGTAAATTATATTTTTGTACTTCCGTTGTATTAATCCAATTATCCCGGCTAGCATTTTCAAAATAGCTGGGTTCATATTTCTCAACGCTGATTTCAGTAATCAAATTTTTTGCTTCCTCATTCTCGAAATCATTAAGCACTTTTAACAGCTCAACTTTTCCGCAGTTTATATATTCATCTAAAAAATGTTCTATTATCTGAAGAACAATTTTATTCCTGATAAATTCAATCTCAAGATTACTATCGACATAGGAAATTGCATCTTCATCTCCTTTTATGAATAATACTATCAGATCTTTTTCAGGCTGGAATATCTTATTTTTTGAACCTGAACCATTTGCAATTTTCTTTTCCGGAATGACAACCGATGATTTAGGAAAAACTCTGGATTTATTTTCTTTAACAACTTTTTCAAGCTCATCTCTTAAGTCAGATTCGTAAAGAGAATATATTTTCGAAATTTCTTTAATGTAAAATGCTCTCTTAATTTTATCAGGGATCTTGCCGAGATAATTAATTATCTCCTTAATAAATTGCGACTTATCGTCTACAGACTCAAGTTTGTTTTCCTTTTCATACAATCCGGATATAAAACTGATAACGGACTTTTTCCTGGTAAGGCATTTATCAAATTCTTCCCTGCCAAACTTAAGAAGAAACGTGTCCGGGTCTTCACCATCTGGGAGTGTTATTACGCTCAGTTCCAATCCGGCTTCCAAAATAATTTCAATGCCCCTCTTAGCTGCATTAATTCCGGCAAAGTCCGAATCGAAGAGCACATAAATATTTTTTGTATAACGGGAAATAAGATTTACATGTTCTTCAGTAAGAGATGTTCCGCTTGAAGCAACAACATTTTCAATACCATTTTTGTAGAGTGCAATCAGGTCCATATATCCCTCCACAAGGATTACATAATCATAATATCTAATCTTCTCTTTTGCAAAGTTAAGTCCGTATAAAATTTTACTTTTATTGTAAATCCTTGTCTCCGGTGAATTTATATATTTCCCTCCCAGATCTTCCTCATAAAGCTTCCTTCCACCGAAACCTACGACTTTATCATTTTCATTAAAAATAGGAAACATCAATCTTCCTCGGAACCTGTCATAATAGTTTAGAGAATTACTTTCTTTTTGAATTAATAACCCAGCTTTTTCAATATCAGGTAAAGTAAAAATATCTTCCTCCGAAAAATAACTTAACAGGCTGTCCCATGAATTTGATGAATACCCTATGCCGAATCTTTCAATTACTTTTGAGGTTAAATTCCTTTTTTCAAGATAATTATATACAAATTCTTTCTCATTGCAGGATAAATTCTGAAGATTTTTGCGGAAATATCTTGCGGCATCTTTGTTAATTTCATACAGCTTCGAAATTTCATTAGAGAGGTCAGGATCCTTTTCATTGATTCGTAAGTCTATGTTTGCTCTCTGTGCAAGCTTTTGTACGGCATCTATGAAGGTTATTTTTTCATAATTCTGGATAAAAGAAAATACATTCCCGCTGGCTTTGCATGAGAAACAATGATAGACCTGCTTTTCCTGGGAGACGTTCAGAGACGGATGTTTGTCGGGATGAAAAGGACATAGAGCCAGGAAAGACTTACCGCGCTTCTTAATCTGTACATAGCTTGAAATTACTTCAACAATATCGTTAGCTTGCGCGATTTCGTCAAATTTTTCCTGTGGAATTTTCATATTTGCAAAATAAATAAACTTAATTTAATAATCAGAGTTAAATTTTATTTAAGATCTAAAATTTAACATTTAAAATTGAACAGTATGTTTTCCCTAAATTGAGTAATTTGCTTAAATTAATTTAATGAATAAAAGGCTTATTTACGAAGGCAAAGCAAAGAAAATCTACTCAACAGACCAGCCGGATGTTTTTTTACAGGAATTCAAAGATGATGCAACTGCCTTTAACGGGCTGAAAAAAGATAAAATTGCCCGCAAAGGTGAACTTAACAACCAAATATCTTCCAGGATTTTCGAATACTTAAAACAAAATAACATTCCAACTCATTTCATTGAAAAAATCTCCGGCACTGAAATGCTGGTTAAGAAAGTGGACATCATCAAAGTCGAAGTAGTCTGCAGAAATGTGGCAGCAGGAAGCCTCGTAAGAAAGCTGGGTTTCAAAGAAGGAACAGAACTTGAAAATCCTATTGTAGAATTTTATCTGAAATCGGATGAATTGGGAGACCCTTTATTTACGGATGAACATATATTTGCATTAGGTCTTGCAGATAAATTTGAGCTTGATACCATCAGGAAAATGACACTTTTCATAAATGATCTTTTGAAGAAATTTTTCCTTGAAAAAGGAATCAAACTGATAGATTTCAAATTGGAGTTTGGAAAAGATAAAAATGATCACATAATTCTGGCAGATGAAATATCCCCCGATACCTGCAGGCTTTGGGATTCACAAACCAATAAAAAACTTGATAAGGACAGGTTCCGGTTTGATCTGGGTGAAGTGGAAGAAGCATATATGGAAATTAAAAACAGAATTGCTTAATGCGGCTTACTCATTACGGGAAGGATGTAATTCTGAAAGTTTTCATAGTTGGAGTCGGATTAAATTTACTTGCGATTTTTATTCATAATGTTTTTTTGAAATTTCTGCTGACAGGGCTAACTATATTTCTCTGGCTGTTTACTCTATATTTTTTTCGTGATCCTGACAGAAGGCTGCCAGACGGATATAAAGCCAATCAGATCATTTCTCCGGCAGATGGAAAAGTAGTTTTAATAGAAGACGTTGTTAATAAAGAAAAAAATATCTTCGAAGCAGATGAGCTGCTGAATCAAATCAGTATTTTTCTTTCCCCTTTGAATGTGCATGTAAACCGGATTCCCATGAATGGTGTCGTGAGTTTTTTGAAATATGTTAAAGGTGAGTACCTTGTTGCATTTGATCACAAATCTTCGCAAAGAAACGAAAGAACGGAAATTGGTATTATAAATGAAACCAAGAGTGAACAGAAGGTTTTATTCAAGCAAATTGCCGGTTTCGTTGCAAGACGAATTGTTTATGAGCTTAATGAAAAAAGTAAAGTTTATGCAGGCGAACGGTTTGGAATGATAAAGTTCGGTTCACGTGTTGATATTCTATTTAGAAAAGATTCAAAAATATTCGTGAAGCTGGAGCAAAAGGTTGTTGGCGGAGAAACTATAATAGCAGAACTTTAGATGTTTGTTTCGAGAAAATTCATACCGAGCTTATTTACAATATTAAATGCCTTTTGCGGCCTCATGTCTATTATTAATGCTGCAAAGGGTGATTATACACAGGCAAGTCTCTTAATTGTTTATGCTTCTCTTTTTGATGCTGTAGACGGATTGGCTGCAAGATTGACAAGATCTTCCAGTGAATTTGGTGTGGAACTGGATTCGTTGTCAGATGTAATTTCATTTGGTGTTGCTCCTTCATTTTTGCTATATAGCGTTTATCTTAACAACCTTGGTGACATTGGAATCGTGCTTTCATCTCTTGTCATGGTTTTTGCTGCTTTGAGATTGGCAAGATTTAATGTTCAGCTTGTAGGTTTTGATAAAGATAAATTCAATGGCCTTCCGGCACCAATGAGCTCAATAACAATATGTTCATATGTATTATTTTATCACAATAAAATTCTGTCCGATTCGGTAAGCCAGACTGTAATAATAATACTCTCTTTAATCTTGCCGATTCTGATGGTAAGCAGAATAAAATATGACAGTCTGCCCAATCCATCATTAACTACAATAAGAAAAAACCCTATTGTTTTTATAATTCTTTTCATAGCAATAGTACTTACAATTGCTACAAACGGCGAAGGCTCTTTTTCATTTTGCCTTTTCTATATTTTTACCGGAATAATCCGCAGCCTTAAGAATTTAATCTTCAGAAAAAATAAAAAAACAATCGAACTACCTGATACAGCTCTGAAACTAAAGGAAATAAATAACAGGTAATATTGCTTAGTTGCTTTCTTTAAAAATACTCTTCAGGCTTGCTATAAAATAATCAACTTCTTCAACCGTATTATCTCTTCCAAAGGATATTCTTAAAGATCCCAAAGCAGATATTTTATCATGTCCAAGTTCCGTCAATACATACGAAGGTTTCTGTGTTCCGGCAGTGCAGGCAGAGCCTCCTGAAACAGCAATACCTTTGAGATCAAGCTGGATTAATATTGTTTCTTCATCGAACTTCAATTTATTCCGATCAAATGTAATATTAAAAATGTTATGCAATGAGTTTTCTTCGCCTGAATTAAATCTTACTAAATCGCCATAATTCTCTTTTAATTTTTTTGAAAGGTTTTCTTTCAGAGATTTGTAATGTAATATATCTGAATTGAAATTTTCTTTTAAAATTTCAATTGCCTTTTTAAAGCCTGCAATAGCAGGAATATTCTCTGTTCCTCCGCGCATGTTCCTTTCCTGCATTCCTCCGTGAATAAATTTCTCAACAGGAGTCCTGTCTTTAATATAAAGCGCAGCTATTCCCTTGGGACCATATATCTTATGTGCTGATAACGTTGCAAAATTTATGTTTAATTTTTTTACATCAAACTCCGTCTTTCCTATGCTCTGTACAGAATCAGTATGAACGAAAATATCTTTCCCTTTAAGTTCACGAACTATTGAATCAATGTCGTTTATAATACCGATTTCGTTATTGGAATGCATAATTGATATAAGAAAAGTTTGCGGAGAGACTGCGGTAAATAATTCATTAACAGATATTCTACCGTGGCTATCCGGCTTAAGATAAGTAACTTTGAAGCCAAACTTTTCTTGCAGGAATTTTAAAGAATCAAGAACCGCTGAATGTTCAATAGAAGAGGATATTATGTGATTTTTGCCGCTATTAAGAAATTTATATGCTATACCTTTTAAAGCAAAATTATTTGACTCGGTACCGCTATTCGTAAAATATATTTCTTTAGGAGTTGCTCCTATAAATTCTGCAACAGCATCTCTTGAATCCTCAAGCAAAACCTTTGCAGTCTTGCCAAAAGAATGAATGGAAGATGCATTGCCGAAATTTTGTTTAAAATAAGGCAGCATTTCATTAAGCACTTCCTCATTAAGTGGGGTAGTCGAAGCATTATCAAAATATATTCTTTTCAATTCCCGGCTATGTTTATTTGATTGTTACTTTTATTTTTTAATTTCATTATTTTAATTCGTGATCGTACAAAAGGAAATTTTTTATATATCCAACCTTGTCTCGGTGCTGAGAATTATTTTATTAATACCGGTGAGTTATTACCTGATTACTGATTTTGAATCCAAAAATACATTAATAATAATTTTAGTTCTATGTATGTATTTTTCAGATCTTCTGGATGGCTTTCTTGCAAGAAGGCTTAACCAGGTTTCCGAACTGGGAAAAATTATTGACCCGCTCGCTGACAAGATCTCTGTTATCGTAATATCATTAATTCTTTTGTACTTAAACAGGATCCCATTATGGTTTGTCATGATAGTTATAATGCGTGATCTTATCATACTTGGTTTTGGTCTTTATCTTGACAGGAAAAAAAATATTCATCCTATTTCCAATTATCCAGGGAAAGTGGCGGTTTTCAGCATCGGCCTGATTATTTTATTTTCAATCATAAATAATCCTGTACTGAAAGAGATAACAAACATTATGTATTTTGTTTCCATTGCATTAATTCTTTATTCTTCTTACTTATATTTTAAACGTTTTCAGCAAATCATTAAGGGATTAGTTTGAATACGAAAAAACCGGCAGGCACATTAACTTACACCAAAAAAAGTATTGAGAACAGGATTTATGAAAAACTTGCGGGGAAAAG
>JBBSDT010000208.1:0-6178 GCA_038240405.1 Ignavibacteria bacterium | reverse complement strand
ATTTTATTTGAACAGAATAATAATCGGAGCAAAATCTTTATTTGATATCAAAACCGGCAAAGTATACTTATATGGGGCCGGAATAACTGCTTTAATTTTTGTATTTATTTATTTGTATCTTTTATTCTTTACCGGTGTAATAGAAACTATGAAGCTTGTTTCAAATTTAACTTCTTAATTAATTGTATCTTTCAAAGTTAGAAATATTTGGGTTTAAGTCCTTTGCCGATAAGACAACAATCGAATTCGACAGCGGGGTTTGTGCTATTGTTGGTCCTAATGGATCCGGAAAATCCAATATAGTTGATGCTTTAAGATGGGTTTTGGGGGAACAGGGTGATAAGATTCTGCGGAGTGGAAAGCGAGAAGACGTTGTGTTCAACGGAACTAAATTCAGGAAACCACTTGGAGTCGCAGAAGTTGCACTTACTATCCAGAACAATAAAGGCAAGTTGCCAACAGAATATTCCGAAGTACAGGTTGCAAGGAGATTTTACAGGAATGGTGAAACAGAATACTATCTGAACGGTACGAGAGTACGACTTAAAGAAATAAAGGAGCTCTTTCTTGATACGGGCATTGGACCTGATGCATATTCTGTCATCGAGCTTAAAATGGTAGAAACTATACTTTCGGATGTGAAACATGAACGAAGAAAATTATTTGAAGAAGCTGCAGGAGTAGTTTCTTACAAGCACAACAGGAATTTAACTTTCAACCGGCTTGACTCTGTTCATGAATCTTTATTGAGAGTTAATGACATAATCCGTGAAAAACAAAGAAATGTTAATGCCCTTGAAAGACAGGCAAAGCGAAACGAAGAAGCAAAATTGGTATCTGAAGAGCTAAAAATAAACGAACTCTTACTTTCCGGAAATGAATTTAGAAATCTGATCACAGAAATTCAAGATATCGAAAGCAAAGAAGAAGGCAATCTTAACTTAAAATTAACTCTTTCTGAGGAAATTAAAAAAGAGGATGCCATACTTGATTTAAACCGGAAAGAAATTGATGAATTAGAGAAAACACTTTCAGAGGTAAATACTCAAATAGCGGACAAGCTGCTTAAAATCAATATGTCGGAAAAAGAAAATCTGGTACTTGAAGAGAAGGTTAAGAATCTTACAAATAATATTATAAGAATGGTTTCTGACAATGAGCAGCTGAAAATTAACCGGATCAGGAACCAGGATAAACAAATCGAGCTGCAGGATAAAATTAAAGTTTTGTCTAATACAATTCTAATCTCCGAAATTTCGCTGAATGAAAAGAAATCAAGAGTGGAATCAAAAATAAAAATAATAAATGAAAAGAAGAATGAAATGTTTGAGCTGGGCAAGAAGCTCAAAGAAATCAATAAGACAGTAAGCGAGTATAATTCCGAATATCAAAGGAATAAAATAACTTATGAAAATAATCTCTTACAACTGGAGAAACTGTCAGAGATTAATGCAGGAGGCCTGATCCAATTAGAGAAGTTACAGAGTGATAAGAACATACTAGAGGATAACCAGAAGGCGCTAATCGTTGAATTAAGAACTGCAGAAAAACTTTTTAAAGAAAAGGAAGAAGAAAAAACAATTATTTGGCGCAATCTTTCTGACAAAGAAAGGGATTTTTCCGAAAAAAGAATAGAGCTGCAAAAGGTTAAAAGTAAAATTGATCATTTGGTTAGTCTTTCCATCAATTTCGAAGATTATGCAGAGGGAGTTAAATATTTAATAAAAGATATTAAAGAAAAAAATATTCTTACGATTTTAGATTCCATAGAAGTAGAAGATAAATTTAAGATAGCAATTGAGACAGCTCTGGGAGAGGTTTCCAGTTATTTGATAGTGAATGATTCAACAAAATTGGAAAGTTACGTACATCTCTTGAAAGAAAACAAAATGGGAAAAGTAACTTTTATTCTTAACGATTTATTGAATTACAAATCGTTTGAAGTATTAAATATTTTAGATTCTAAACCAGAATTTATAGGAAGTCCCGGCGTATATGGTTTTGCTGACAATTATGTAAAATGTATAAATAACCAATATACACTTTTGATGAAATACATTCTTGACGAATATATCATTGTCGATAATTACTTTACCGCGAGTAAACTGGCTCAGGATAATTACTATAAATTTATAACCTTAGAAGGAGATATTGTCACAAAGAATTTTATTCGTTCAGGCGGAGAAGTCAAAGAAGAATCAATACGTTTAGGGAGACAGAAAAAAATAGATGTGCTTATAAAAGAACTTGATGAAACCGAATATTTAATCGCCGGTTTTTCCGATGAAATAAATGCTCTTAAAATCAGTCACGAACTTGTAAAGCTTGAAAAGTACCGTAACGATGTAGATATGCTGCGAAAGGAATACGACAATATGGAAAACCAGATTTCAAAAATTAACTTTCAGAGAGATCAGTTAAATAAATCTATTGCTGATAATGATGCTTCCTATTCTAATATAAATATGGTTAATAAAAATATTAACGAAAAGATCAATATACTAATCGGGCAGGTTGAAAGGTCGGAAAATGATCAATATAACTTTGATAAGGAATTAATTTTTCTAACTGATGAATTTAATACTTTTGAACAGGAATTCTCTTCTGATTCAGCTGATTACAATAATTTTAATCTGGAGCTGACGAAAATAAAGAATGAATTGAAGAATGAAGAACAAAATTTATCACGGATCCGGAATTCATTTTTACACATCGAAGAGCAAATTCTTAGTAACAATGCTAATACTTCGGATTGCGAAAAAGAAAAACAACAATACAATCTTACTCTTGCTGAAACTCGGATTAATCTTAATTACCTAAATGATGATCTTTCATCAACAAAGGAAAAATATGAGAATAAGAAAAAAATTTATGATGAAATAAAAGAGCAGCAGCATATTACGGATTTAAGCCAAAGACAGCGAAGAATAGAATATGATAACCTTTCCCAAAAACTTATTAATTCACAAATAAAAATCAAAGAAAATGAAATAAAATCCCAACAAATAAGAGAATATATTTCTAAAAAATACGAGCAGGATATTTCGGGTATACCAGAGAAAGATTCAACTTCAGATGAGGAAATTAACGTTTTTAATTTAAGAAGAACTATTGATGAGCTGACCGAAAAATTAAAAAAGCTGGGAGGTGGATTTCAGCAGATTCTATTTGAAGATTTTGAAAATGAGAAAGCTGATCTTGAGAAATTGATTGAACAAAAAAATGATTTGCTCGAATCCGAAAAAGATATAAGAAAAACTATAGAAAGAATTAATGCTGAAGCTAAAGAAAAATTTTTGAAGACGTTTGAGCAAATAAGAGAAAATTTTATAAGTATTTTCAAAGAATTATTTTCTGAGGGTGATGAAGCTAATCTCAGAATTATAAATGAGGAAGATGAAGACGGCAAGTTAAATGAAGATCCTCTGGAAGCAAAGATTGAGATTGTTGCAAAACCCCGGGGCAAAAGACCAACTTCTATCGAGTTATTGTCGGGTGGAGAGAAGACTTTGACAGCAATTGCATTGCTCTTCGCGATCTATCTTGTAAAGCCTTCTCCATTTTGTGTCCTTGATGAAGTTGATGCACCTCTGGATGTTGCTAATTTAGGCCGATTTAATAAAATGATCCGTAAATTTTCTGAGAGTACACAGTTTATTCTGATAACGCATAATGAAAGAACAATGGAATCAGTAGACAGGCTCTACGGGGTAACAATGCAGGAGGCCGGAATAACAACAATTGTAGAAACTAAATTTCGAACAGATGGGAAGCAGTTACAGGCTTAAGATATTCAGCGACTTCGACGGAACAATTACAAAAAATGATGTTTGGATAAACGCCCTGGGTCATTTCATCAAGGATAAGGATGCTTTAAATATTATTTGTGATGATTTGAATTCTCAAAGAATCGGAACAAGAGAAACAATGGTCAGACAGCTTGAACTTGTACACAATTTTTGTTTGGAAAAATTTAATTCATATTTTGATGAGGAAGAAATCGATGAATTCTTCAAAGAGTTTGTTGATTTCTGTCAAGAAAGAGAATATGAAGTAAACGTAGTGAGTGGCGGACTGGAATATTATATTGATTACATACTAAAAAAACAAAATATTAGCGTAAAGTATTTTGGATGTGAAATGATAATGGATGAACAAAATAAAAAATTACATAGCAAATTTCTTTATACCGATGATTACTGCAAATCATGCGAAACATGTAAGAGAAATATTCTGATCAACAATGTTAATGACTTAGAAAATGAAATATCAATATATATTGGCGATGGAGCATCGGACTATTGCGTGAGCAACTTTGCCGATATTATATTCGCAAAAGGAAGGTTAGCCTCCTACTGCTGGAAAAACAATATTACTTATTATGAGTATAAGAATTTTTCAGATATTAAGAATAAAATCATTAAATTAACGGAAAAACAGAGCATTAAACAAAGAAGAGAAGCTACAATAAAAAGAAGAGATGTTGTCATGGGAGGTTAAAAATTTTTTGAATTTAAGTAAAATCAAACTTTATCGCACATTTTGAAAGATCTTGGTAATTTTTTTTTTAAGCACCGAAGTTATATTCCTATTCCCTTTCTTATTATAACGCTTATTTTTATGAAGCCAACTCTATTAAGTATAATAATTGGCTTTTTATTGGCACTCTCAGGGGAGATTATAAGAATCTGGTCGGTAAGCTTTGCAGGAAGCGAAACCAGAACAACATCGGGTGTCGGAGGAACTTACCTTGTAACTCAAGGTCCTTATTCGATAATTAGAAACCCTCTCTATGTAGGTAATATATTGATTTATACAGGGATCGGGTTAATGAGTTTTGCATTATTTCCATATTTACAGATATTTGCATTCATCTTTTTTTCATTTCAATATTATTGTATTATACTTGCAGAAGAAGATTTTTTATCCAATAAATTCCAGCATAATTTTGAACAGTACAAAAATTTTGTTGGAAGATTTTTTCCATTTAAAGGAAATATGCCGAATTCCATAAAATCGAATCTTGAATTCGATTCGAGGGCTGGAATAAGGTCGGAGAAAAGATCTTTACAGGCATTTTTTATTACATCATTACTGATAATAATTCTTTATCTGTTGAAGATGGTATTCTAGATATTTCGTACCATTATTTTTTCAAAATAATCTACTATTCGCTCCGATGCTTTCCCATCCCCATAAGGGTTTTCCTTAATTTCAAATCTGTTATCTAAATGTTTTTTGAATGAGGAAATTATTTCATACTCGTCCGTACTTGTTAAATATGAATAATTTAGCAAAACACTCTCTATTCTTTCTGTCTTCTTTCCGATCACCAGTACGGGAATCCCGAAAGAAGGCGCTTCTTCCTGAATACCACCTGAATCCGTAATTACAATTATAGTTTTATAAAATAAATAGATAATTTCAAGATAGTCTATCGGTTCCAGTAGATAAATATTGTCAAATTTTGTCAACCCTGACTTTTCCACAACATCTTTGACATTTGGATTCGGGTGGAGTATCCATACAAAATTATATTGAGGATATAGCGCTGAAAGTTTTTTTACAGCTCCGATAACATTTATTAAATTATTTCCATGATTTTCCCGCCTGTGGCAGGTAATTAAAACTAAATTACCTTTCTTATAAATTGAATTTACCAGGTTATTAGAAGATTTATAATCAGTGCCACTGTTAAACTTTTTAATCATGTTGAGAGCATCTACAATAGTATTTCCTACTAACATTACTTTGTCAGACTCAATTCCTTCCTTTATTAAATTATTTCGCGATATTTCTGTAGGTGCAAAATGAACAGCAGCAGCAATGCTGGCAACTTTTCTATTATATTCTTCCGGATATGGATTCTGAAAATCAAACGTCCTGAGTCCCGCCTCGAGATGTGCAAACTTTATCTCATTAAGAAAAGAAACTATTGCAGCTGCAAGCACCGTGTTCGTATCTCCTTGAGCGAGAACATATTCGGGATATTTGTTATGTACCTTTAAGGATTGCAGATGATATTGAAGTTCAAGAATTGCGCGGGCAGTCAGCTCGGACAGACTCTGTCCGAACTTCATAATATCCAGATTATAATCCGGTTTTATATCGAATATTTTAAGATATTTCTCTAAAAGATCTCTGTGTTGTCCCGTGTTAAGGACTATGATATATTGTT
>JBBSDT010000207.1:0-6187 GCA_038240405.1 Ignavibacteria bacterium | reverse complement strand
CATTACGGGCTGGAATTATATATAATATGGAATCATTATTTGCTGTATTTTTTGCTTTTATTCTATTAAAAGAAATTTTGACTTTCAATCAGGTGGTTGGAGCTTGTATAATGCTCGCCGGGTTATTAATTTCTGAGTTTTACAGTTTTATCAAATATAAGCTTAGCAATGCAAACAAGATGTAAAATAATTGTAAAAGGTCTGGTGCAGGAAGTTGGATACAGATATTTTTGTTACCAAAAAGCGCTTCTTTATAAGCTTACCGGCTATGCAAAAAATCTCTCTAATAGAAATGTTGAAATCGAAATTCAGGGTGAAAGCAATCTTATTGAGGATTTTATCAAAGAGATAAGGATTGGTCCGGTCGGCGCACAGGTTAATTCCATAAGCACATTACAAATCCCTTTAGTAAATCAGGAAACCGGATTTAGAATTTATTAGAATTTATTAAAGGATAATATTGTTATTGAAAGTCACATACCAAAAATATATTATTGTTTAACCTTATTTATGACAATATGAAAATAGGTTATTGCTTGCAATAACTAAACTAAAATAAAATGAAAATAAAATTTGTTTGTTTAGCTTCCGTTTTTTTATCAATTCTATCCTTTAAAACAGGTTTTACCCAAACCAGATCTACATATGATTTTCTGAGATTGGATATAAGCGCCCGTGCTTCAGCTTTGGGAGGAAGTTATAATTCTGCAACGAACGACGTAAACTCAATTTTCTATAATCCCGCAGCGCTATCTACACTGACTAATCGTCAGGCTTCCGTTGGATTCTCTAAATATCTTCTTGACATAAATTCGGGAAATATTGCTTTCAGCCAGAGATATAAAAATGCAGGATATTTCGGTGCAGGAATCAGATATATAAATTACGGAAGCTTTGATAAAATCGACGAGCAATCTAATAATCTTGGAACATTTACTCCCGGTGATATTGCTTTATCTATCGGTTATTCAAATCTTTACAAGAACAATTTTCATTATGGTGTAAATCTTAAATTTATTTATTCCAAAATAGATGTTTACTCGTCTACAGCGCTTGCCGTTGACCTTGGGGCCTTATATACCCTTCCAGCAAGCATGTGGGACTTTGGAATAAGTCTTCTCAATGCAGGTGCTCAGCTCAGCAAATATAATACTACAAAAGAAAATCTTCCGCTTGATCTGAGAGTGGGAGTAAGCAAAAAGCTTGAACACCTGCCGTTAACAGTTCACTTTGAACTTTCAAATCTAACTGAAAGCCAGAATAAATTTCTTGACAGGTTTAAAAGTCTTTCCGTTGGAGGCGAATTCGATTTTAGCGATAATGTAAAATTCAGGATAGGTTACAATAATGGACAAAGACAAAACCTTACAACCGGCAGTTCAATCGGCATAGGGGGATTTTCTACCGGACTTGGGATAAAATTTCTTGAAAAGTATTCGCTGGATTATGCTTTTAACTCAATGGGTAAAATAGGATCGATTCACAGAATTGATGTGGGGTTTGCCTTAAAATAAATTTATCTTAACACCATCTTTTCTAATCTTCTTTGTAAGTTTTTCAATCTCGATAAGTGTGCTGTCTATATGATTGAAAAATTTATCATCATTAAGAAATTTCCCGATTCCATTCTTTTTATTTTGGATATCCGACACAACACTATTTAAATTATAAGAGAGGGTATCTACGGAACCTGTCAGCAACTGAATTTCATATAAAGTACTTTTGAGCTCTTTACCGTTCTCGTTGACCACCCCGTTAATATTTTCAAAAGTATTGCCTGCTTTATCAGTAAGCCTGTTTATCCCGGATCTGCTTTCATTAACCAGCTGATTAAGATTTTTCGTAGTGTACTCAAGGCTACTCATTGTATTTCCAATGCTTCGCTTCAGAGTGCCGTCTCCTACAATTTCATTAATATTTAAGATTACTTGGTTAAGATTTTCTGTGGATGTTCTGAATTGGCCTATTAAGCTTTTTACATCTGTGGTAATGTCCGCGAAGGAATTCATTAATGATGAAAAATCCGCCCCCGGATTTCCATGCAGAGGTTGATTTGGATCTACTTCAGTGGCGCTTTTTCCGGGCTCAACATAAAGAACCTTCCCGCCTGTAAGTTCGGTGGCTGCTACATAAATATTATAGTCCTTTCTGAGTATAATATCTTTGTCCAGGCTGAACACTATTCTTACCGAATCACCTTCAAGCAGAATTTTGTCAATCTTCCCTTTCCTGACACCGTTGACACTTACCTGATCGCCTTCATTTATACCGCTTACCCTGGAAAAATATACTGAATAATCCCGCTGAGATAAGCTTACTGAGCAACCCTTTGCCCAAAATATAGTGAGTATTACAGTTAATGCGGCGACAAAAACAAATATCCCGACTTTGAATTCAGCATGCTTTTTATTCGCCATTAATTAACGTAATTTCGAGATTTCAAGAATTTTATATTTTATGATCCCATCCGGAACTTCCACTTCCACAATCTCATTCTTCTTTTTTCCCAATAAGGCTTTACCTATGGGTGAAGTTACTGAAATTTTGTCCCTCTCAAAATCTGCTTCTTCAGGTGATACCAGAGAAAAAGTAATTTCTTCCTTTGCTGAAAGGTCAATTACTTTTACTACAGATAAAATATACACTTCATTTTTGGGCATATCGTCAGGGGAGATAATTTTTACTCTGGAAAGCATTATCTCAAGCTTGCCAATTTTGAATTCAAGATGGCTCTGTGCTTCTTTGGCGGCATCATATTCTGCATTTTCACTTAAATCCCCGTGTGCGCGTGCTTCGGCAATTTTCTCAGCAATTGATTTCCTGCCTTGAGTCTTTAATACTATGAGCTCATTCTCAATTTCAACTAATCTTGATTTCGTTAAATATACTGAGTCTGATGTTTTCATCGTTAATTAATTTATTACTCCTTTATTTTTTTTAAGCTTTTATTATTAAAATCTTTTGAGTTAATTAAAAGTAAATGACCTAATTTGTCTTTTTTTGTCCTGAGGTACTCTTCATTCATGGGATTGGATTTTATTTCTATTGGTACTCTTTCTGTAATTTCCAGTCCGTAAGCATTCAGTCCTATAACTTTCTTTGGATTGTTAGTCATTAATCTCATTTTTCTTATTCCCAAATCTCTTAAAATCTGAGCGCCAATTCCGTAATCTCTAAGATCCGGCTTAAATCCCAGCTCAAGATTTGCTTCGACAGTATCCCGTCCCTTTTCCTGAAGCCGGTATGCTTTCAGCTTGTTATGCAGTCCTATACCTCTTCCTTCCTGCCTCATATAAAGAACTACTCCGTTATTGTTTTCTTCTATCATTCTCAGTGACTCAAGAAGCTGTTCCCTGCAATCACATCTCAACGATCCAAATACATCTCCGGTCAAACATTCTGAGTGTACTCTGACCAATATTGGCTTTCTGGGATCTATCTTTCCTTTGACAATAGCAATATGTTCTTTTGCATCCACCTTACTTTTGTACAATACAATCTTAAACTTTCCGAATTCACTCGGCAAACTTGCATCCACCAATCTTTCAACAAGCTTTTCTCTTTGTAGCCTGTACTGAATTAAATCCTGAATGGAAATTATTTTCAGGTCAAATTTTTCCGCAATCTCAAACAGGTCAGGAAGTCTTGCCATCTCTCCGTTATCTTTCATAACTTCGCATAAAACACCGGCAGGGTAATGACCTGCAAGCCTTGCCAGATCTACTGTTGCTTCGGTATGCCCTGCACGCCTTAAAACTCCGCCAGGAGCACTCCGAAGTGGAAAAATATGCCCCGGCCTTCCAAGATCTTCAGGCTTAGTTTTTTTATCAATTAATGACAGAATAGTTTTGTTCCTGTCAAAAGCTGAAATACCTGTGGTTGTTCCAATCCTGTAATCTACGCTAACGGTAAATGCAGTTCCATGCAGGGAAGTATTTATTCTGGACATCATTCCAAGATCAAGAGCATTTAACCTCTCGTCTTCCATCGGAACACACACAAGTCCCCTGCCGTTTTTCGAAAGAAAATTAACCATTTCTGGGGTGGATTTTTCAGCTGAATAAATCATATCCCCCTCATTCTCCCGGTCTTCATCGTCCACTACAATGACAATTTTACCTTTTCTGAAATCAGTAATTGCAGATTCAATTGAACTTAGTTTATTCTTATTTTTAGTCTTGTCCTGCATAATTCTATTTAAAATTTATCCGAATAAAGATTTCTTTTCGGGTTCTATATCCGTAACTCCTATTATTGTGGTGACTGCCGATCTTTCCATTTTTAATTTCACATTATCCGCAACTTTTACCAGCACGGTTTTATCCTCAAGACCTTCTACAGTGCCATGCACCCCTCCGGCTGTAATTACTTTGTCACCTTTTTTTATTGAATCAAGAAGCTTGACCCTGTCTTTCTGACGTTTCTGCTGAGGCCTCAAAATCAGAAAATAGAAAATAACTATAATCAGCAGGAACGGTACTATGGAGGATAAAATAGACTCAAATCCCCCTCCCGGAGCCTGCTGTAAAAATACTAAGTTTATTATTTCTTTGTTCAATTAACTTTCCTTTCCAATGTTATTTAATAAATCGTTTTATTTCCTTGTTGCCTTTTATTGCATCTTCTATTAATTACTTAAATATTTTTCTCTAAATCTATTTTTAAACTCTTTGAAGCGGTTCTCTGTAATTGCAAGCCTGATATTATTCATGAGGTTAAAATAAAAACCTAAATTATGTAGTGATGCAAGTTGAATGCCGAGTATTTCATTTGCAATAAACAAATGCCTCAGGTAAGCTAATGAAAAATTTTCTGAGGTGTAAGTTTTACATTCACTATCGGGTGAATTAAAATCCGACTTATATTTTGCACCTCTGATATTGATCTCTCCAAATGTTGTAAACAACCTTCCGTGCCTTGCATTCCTGGTTGGCATAACACAGTCAAACATATCGATGCCCCTTTCAACACAATCCAGAATATCCAGAGGTGTTCCAACCCCCATCAAATACCGGGGCTTGTCCCGGGGAAGATAATCTGTTGAAAAATCCACAGTATCAATCATAATATTATTTTCCTCGCCTACAGCAAGTCCGCCTATTGCGTGGCCTGCAAAATCCAGTTTAAGCAAATCTTCAATGCTTCTTTTTCTTAAATCAGTATAGGTACTGCCCTGATTTATTGAAAACAGATACTGCGGATGATCATATCTTTGTGATGTATCAGTAAAATGATTGAAACATTTCTGTTCCCACTTTGAAGTAAGGGCAATTGATTTCTCCACTAAAGTTTTATCAGTTGGATAGGCCAGACATTGATCAAGCGGCATGATAATATCAGCTCCGATTATCCGCTGAATATCAATTACATTCTCAGGAGTAAAAAAATATTTATCCCCGTTTAAATGTGACGAAAATTCAACCCCTTCCTCACTTACCTTCCTCAATTTGGCAAGACTGAAAATCTGAAACCCCCCGCTGTCTGTAAGCAGGCTTTTATTCCAGCTCATAAACTTGTGAAGCCCGCCTGTACTTTCAAGCACTCCGGTTCCCGGTCTTAGAAAAAGATGATAGGTGTTTCCAAGAATAATGTTACAATTGAGCTCGCCTAATTCACGATGCTCTATAGCTTTTACCGTAGCAGCAGTTCCTACAGGCATAAATACAGGAGTTTCAATTTGAGAATGAGCCGTAGTTAATAAGCCGGTTCTTGCTTTTATCCCCTGCTCTTTATTATTAGAAAGAACTTTAAAAAACTTTTCCATAAAATCCGGTAATTAAAAGTTAAGACCTGAGTAAATTATATACCGAATATTAATTATCTGATTACTTCCCACTTTTTGGAAATAGACTTATTAAACAAAAAAACTGACACGGAATTTTTAGTCCATTCCCACAAAACTTTAGCATATCCAAACTTACGGTATCTTCTTGGGGATTCATAAATGATCAGATCCCTTCTGAATTTTATTCTGCCAAACTTTCTCAATCTTCTGTAGAGGTCAAAATCTTCTCCCGCTACTAATTTTTCATTGTATCCGCCGGCATCTAAAAATTCCGACCTCTTGATAATATGGCACTCCCCTCTTCCCATTCCCAAACGAATCTTATTCAGAACTGCGACATAATTGTTATAAACCAAATGAAAAATTTTATCAGACCAAATATTTTCTTCCGGAAAGACATTT
>JBBSDT010000206.1:0-6201 GCA_038240405.1 Ignavibacteria bacterium | reverse complement strand
ATGTTTATTAGGGAAAATATTTTTAAAGTTGAAATATATGGTTATAATACTTTAATTTTTTTCAGTATAGGTGTTTCAATATTGCTTATATACAATCACCGCGCAAATATAAAAAGACTTCTTAACGGGAATGAAAGCCGCTTTGACAAGTTATGGCTCATAAGGTTGTTCAAAATAAAAGCCCCATTCGGTAAGACATAAAACGAAGATGAAAATTGCTGTTTTAGGAGCCGGAGGCTGGGGTACCACTCTTGCAATTTTACTAAACAGTAACGGGCATGATGTTACACTTTGGGAGTTCAATGAAGAATATGCAAATACGTTAAAGAAATACCGGGAAAATTTTTACTACCTTCCTAAGATAAAAATTCCACCTTCCATTTCGATCACAAATAACCTTGAGTTCAGCGTTCACAAAAAAAATTTAATTGTAGTTGCAGCCCCCACACAATTTATCAGAAGCAGCTTTTCAGAGCTGGCAAATTTTGATTTTGGAAACTCACTGATACTAAGTGTCTCTAAGGGAATTGAAAATAAGACATTGCTGCTTGTGTCCGGTATTCTTCAGGATATATTTAAAAAAATTAACAGAAAGAACATTTTGAGCCTGTCGGGTCCTTCCCACGCCGAAGAGGTCTCAAGAAAAATACCAACTGCCGTTGTTTGTGCATCAGAAGACAGCTCAAAGTCCAGAATTATTCAAAAAGTATTCTCAAATGAATTTTTCAGAGTATATACAAACGACGATCTGATCGGAACGGAAGTCGGAGGAGCATTAAAGAATGTAATTGCAATTGCAGCTGGAATTTCTGACGGGGCTGGTTTTGGAGATAATACAAAAGCAGCAATAATGACAAGAGGAATCAACGAAATAATGAGACTGGGACTAAAACTGAAAGCAAAGAGAGATACATTCTTCGGGCTTTCGGGAATCGGTGACCTGATTGTTACATGTTCTTCGGTTTATTCAAGAAACAGAAGTGTGGGTGAGCAAATTGGAAAAGGGAAGAAACTAAACACCATTCTGAAGGAAATGAAAATGATAGCTGAAGGAGTTGCTACGACAAAAGCAGCATTTGAACTTTCAAAAGAACTTAATATAGAGCTTCCAATTACTCATCAGGTTTATAATATACTGTTCAAAGACAAAGATCCTCAGCGAGCAACAAATGTCCTTATGAAACGGAATCTGAAAGAAGAGAAGTAGTATGACATCCGGAAAGCGATAGTTACTTGTTTTTCGATAACTGATGCTCTTAACTTTTTTTTCAATGCTGAAATAAATTATCACACTGGCGGGTTTAATTTACCCTGACATTTATTTGTTAGTAAGTATTCCCCGGCTATAAGAACCATTCTTGTCTTTCGCCTCATCAATTGTTGTCTCTTTAAATGAGGAAATATCGGCTCCTGCAACAACTTTATTCTCATAAAAAACATTCTTTTTATCTTTTGCGTAAAATTCTTTTACGGCTTCAAAACTTCCGGGATCAGCATTTGGAATTTTTTCCCATTTAGAATCCTTCCCCAATAAAAGAGCCCATGCATTTGCTTTATCTTTGAAATATAATCCCGAAACTTTTTGGAATCCGGCGCCATCGGCATCATCAAGCGGTATTTCATTGAAATAAACCTTATACTTATCATATGCGAGATAATATCCATTGAACATCGGCACAAATGTAAATGTTGCCGCGTCTGCATTTTTCACAATCCAACTATCCTTATAAACTAGTTTACTGTCCAGAGCGTATATGATAGCACCGGGATTATCGGAATTTGTCAGGATTCTGAAACCTGCTGCGTCATCACTTAATACTTCACTCTGATAATAAGCATTATTTTTGTCCTTTGAATAAGGGCCTCCTAAATATTCAAATGTCTGAGCATCAGCATTATTAATTATGTTTTCATCAAGGTAGACATTATTTTTATCTTTACCATAATTATCATTGATAGATATAAAACTCTTAACATCCGCCTGGTCAACAACAACCTTGTGCGCAGGGAACCCACTGTAATGAACTATTTTATTGTTTTCTGTTTTATATCCTGTTTTCATACCATCCGGCAGTTGACAGGAGACAAATATGCAAAGCAAAATAATGCCCGTTAAATATTTGTTTTTGCGTTTCATTAGGAAATTTGCTTTTAAAATTTTAATATCTTTTCTTAAATTTTATCCGGGATCTATTTTACAGGATTTATTATAATAGAGAATAATTTCTTTCTGAATTTATCTCCGATAGGAATTTCTTTGTCTGATATTTTAATATACTGTTTATCAATAGAATTAATCTTATCAAGGTTTACAATGTAAGACTTATGGACCCTGATAAAATTAAAATTTGTCAAAATCTTCTCAAAATTCTTAAGGCTCTGGTATGTAATAATTTTCTCAGTCTTAGTTTTGATTATGATATATTCACTTAAGCCTTCAATATAAAGTATATCCTGAAAATCTACTCTTATCATCCTGTAATTTGCTTTTACAAAAACATAGTTCTTCAACTCATTATCTTTGATATTCAGGTTGCTTTTAGAATCAGCTCTCATCAACTCATATACTTTATCGGTAGCTTTTAAAAATCGTTCAAATGAAATTGGCTTTAATAGAAAATCAATAACATCAAGTTCAAAAGCCTTATAAGCATAAGACTTATGAGCAGTGGTAAAAATCACTTTTGGCTTTTTGTTCAGGCTGCCAAGCAGATGAATTCCTGAAAAATCACCCATTTCGATATCAAGATAAATCAGATCAACTTGATTTGACTTCAGAAATTCAATACAGTCAAGTGCGTTATTAAACGTTTTGAGCAAATTCAGAAAAGGAATTTTTTTTATATACATTTCAATTTGGAGCATAGCGGGCGGTTCATCATCTATTGCTATACAATTAATTTTCATTTGTATTTTATTTCTAATTCAGCCGAATATTGGTTTTTATTTATTGAAACATCGAGTTTGTAATTGTTTTCATATATTAATTCAAGCCTTCGTTTTAAATTATATATAATTTCTGTTCTTTTGTCGCCGGAGAAATCAATAGTCCCCTGAATAGCATTAACAATAACAAAATGTATAATATCAGATTTTATGTTAAGATGAATGATTATTCCCGGTCTTTCCAACCGGTTTATTTCAAAATTGAAAGCATTTGCAAGTAAGGGCATAAATAGTAAAGGATAAATTGAAATGTCTGAAGAATTTCCCTCACTCTTAAATCTTATGAAACCGGAATCCGGATATCTAAGACTTTCCAATTCGATGTAATTGTTAATAAGCTCAATCTCCTCTTGAAGCGGCACTTTGCCTGTTCCCGTATTATAGAGCAGGTACCACATAATTCCTGAAAGTTTAATTATGTAATAAGAAGCTTTGTCGGAATCTTTTTCTATAAGAGAATCAATGTTATACAGGGCATTGAAAAGAAAATCCGGATTTATCTTTGAATTTAATAGCGTAAGTTCATCAAGAATGTTTTGTAACTCCAGCTGCTCCTGATTTTTTGATTTTTTGTACCATTCTGTAGTTGCTCTTAACGCCAGCCCTGTTACTGAAAAAACAAACTGGTAAGTTATTAAATCAAAATAAATATACCTGAACGCCTGTGATTGAGGCAAAGGTAAGGTCTCTGAAGGATATCTCACGGCAATATATATATATGTAAACAATATATTTAATATTCCAATAAATAATAAACTAAACAAAGTAAATATGATTGCCCGATTTTTTCCTCTAAATACAGGAACAAACAAAAAAGACGATGCAAAATAAAATACATAGAAACAGAATGCTCTGAAAATTATTTCCAGTAAATTATGACTGAAAATAATGAAAAGTTTATCCTCACCAATCTCAGAAAAAATAGTGAGTAACTGCATTGAAACAGCTAATCCCCATAACATTAAATGTAGTTTTATAATATTTTTCCTGTCCATTAAATTACCCGGTATTCAGTAACACAAAATGTTATTAATAAAATAATCAATTCGTTATCGATTAATTTCCATATATACCAAAAACTTTTCATTACTATTTGAAATATCCAGTATGTAGTTGTTATGGAATAATAAATCAAGCCTTTGTTTGATATTCTTTAATCCAAACCCGCCTTTTGCAGAAGGAATATTATTATTGGCTGAAATAAAATTTACAGTATTGAAACAAATACGATCTTTATTGATACTTATGTTGATAATTATTCCAGGGCATTCTTTTTCCTTTTTCCCATGTTTAAATGCATTTTCAATAAAAGGCATAAAAAGAAGAGGCGGAAAAGCGACACCTGTAAAATTACCCTCAATATTAAATTCTATGAAACGCGGATCTGCATATCTTACCTTCTGAAGATCGATATAGTTATTAATTAAATCTATTTCCTGTTCTAAAAAAACTTCAGGAGAGCTTGCTTCAGCCAGCATATACTTTAGTATACTTTTTAGTTTTTTTATGCTACAAGAGGCCATGACAGGGTCCTGCTGAATAAATGAATTTATATTATTAAGAGTGTTAAATAAAAAATGAGGGTCAACTTGTGCTCTGAGTAAGGCAAGTTTGTTTGAAACATTCTGCCGTTCCAATAAAGCTTTATTAGTGAATTTTATGTACCATTCTTTTGCAGCCCGGAATAAAGTGCCAAGCACCGCGTAATTAAAATTACTAATGAGCAAATCAAAGTACATGAATTTATATTCTTCTGAAGTAAAAGTCTTACCGGTCAGATAAGTAAGTGCATTCAGAAAAAAGTAATTAAATAACAGGGTAATCAAGCCGAGAAACAATAAACCCGGAACAATAAAGACAAATATTTTTTTTACCCCTATAAAATTTTGCGGAAGTGTCAGGTAAAAGGAGTAGAAAACAAATACTCTGAAAAAAACTCTGATAAAATATCCCCAAAAAACATCTGCAGGGTTATTGTCACTCATTGCCGATATACAGGAAACAGCTAGCACCAGCAGTACTAACCCCCAGAAAATCAGGTGAATTTTTATTATTAGAGGTCGCATCATTTGCGTCCATACAAAATAAGGAAATTAGAACATTGAAATAATATTTTTAAACGTTCATGCTGAATTCCTAAGTGAACAAGACATTTCCTTAAGTAAAAAGATTATTTTGATATATAAGGGGGTTTTAGAAATAAATTGACAATTAGAGGTGGAATAATGTTCGTTTACTGAATGTCATTTTTATCATTAAATTACCACAAGTATATTGCCAAATAATTTAATACTAAATAATCATAAAATAAAATGGATAGGTGGAAAAAATGAAAAAATATATTTATTTATTTCTGAGTTTTATTGTGCTTCCCATGACAGGGTATACACAAAACTGGTCACCCCTTGGCAGCGGCTTAAACGACTGGGAATATACTTTGACAGTATATAACAATGATCTGATAGCAGCGGGTAAATTTACAAATGCCGGGGGAAATAATGTAAACCATATTGCAAAGTGGAACGGCAGTGCCTGGGATTCATTAAGCAGCGGTATGAATAATGATATTTTTGCTTTAACAGTTTATGGAGGTGAATTAATAGCTGCCGGAAGCTTTACAAATGCAGGCGGAATGAATGCAAACTATATAGCAAAATGGAATGGCAGTTCATGGACTCCCATCGGCAGTGGGATGAATAATGCCGTGCATTCTTTATTAGTTTATGAAGGAGAGCTGATAGCAGGAGGTGACTTTACAAGTGCCGGCGGAGTAAGTGCAAGCCGTATAGCAAAATGGAACGGGAGTTCATGGGCTCCTATTGGCACCGGTATGAATAATTCCGTATATGCCTTTACAGAATATAATACTGAACTCATTGCAGCAGGTTCATTTACAAGTGCCGGGGGAGCTGCTTCAAACCGTATAGCAAAGTGGAACGGCAGTATCTGGGCGCCTCTCGGCACCGGGTTAAACAATATGCTGGGAGCATTAATAGTATATAATAATGAGCTTATTGCGGGCGGGTATTTTACTGTAGCAGGCGGTGTTAATGCAAATTACATTGCGAAATGGAATGGCTCTTCATGGACTTCCCTGGGCAGCGGATTGAGCAATTCTGTAGTGGGAGTAAATATTTACAATAATGAGCTTATAGCTGCAGGGTTTTTTACAACTGCCGGAGGTGTCAGTGCAAACCATATTGCAAGGTGGAACGGAACTGATTGGTCGGCTCTCGGCACAGGAATGAATGATAT
>JBBSDT010000205.1:0-6210 GCA_038240405.1 Ignavibacteria bacterium | reverse complement strand
ATTATTTTTTAATTAATATTTACATGGAGTTTAGCGAGTATTGTGCATTTGTCCCAATTTCCTGCTTTACTTGCTGTGGGATGAATCGAGCTTTTTGGAGAATTTAAAATTATCGCATCCCGATTACACCCATCATGCGTCCTGACATATCTTTGTCTCTTCTGAATGAATGTAATAAGTCTTTTTCCCTGAATGTACAAAGATCTGATATTTCTATATTTTCTGTTTTTACACCTTCTTTGAGAAGCTGCAAATAGTTATCTTTTTTCAGATCTAAGAAATATTTCCTGTTTCTTTCGTAAAGAACATCTTCACTGAACAATTTGCCGACATCTGCACCTACTTCATAATGTTCCTGCGAAATTCCCGGTCCTATAAACGCAACCAGTTTTGAAACATCCACATCAAATTTTTTAATCAGCTCTTTAATGGTAAAGGAAAGTATTTTACTATGAGTTCCTTTCCATCCGGAATGAATTGCCCCTATAATTTTTTTCTGAGGATCATATAAAAAAACAGGAATACAATCTGCCACACTGACGGCAAGAAAATTATTTTTCTTATCTGTATAAATTGCGTCGCAGCCATCGAAGTGCTGCGGTTTTTCCGAATAAGATATAAATGAAGAATGTATCTGCTTTTGAAAAGTTATTTCTTCCTGCTTTATTCCAAGCTGCTTAAAAAATATTTCTCTGTTGAGCTTTACATTTTCCAAATCGTCACCGACAGATATGCTCAGATTTAGTCCATAAGGTCCGGGCGAAACACCGCCTGTTCTGGTGCTGAATCCGAATACAAGTTCCGGAAATTTTTTAAAGAGACTGCAGCTGATAATTCTTGTTTCCATTATTTTAGTATTCAAAATATTTTATTTTCATTTTATATTCAAGAAGTAATTGTATATTAGCTACAAACCTTTTGAACCTCACATTAGTCACAAATGGAATTAATTGTTATTGGCTTATGCAGGGAGCAGGCTTCTCAAAAAATCACACTTGAATTCGTTCAGTGCACTGTGATGGGAATGATTATAATGCTTGCCATTAGTATTAATATAGATTATTTGCTGCTGGGTCAGATGAAGGAGACCGGCGAAGACATGGGGAAGAGGATCCACGACCTGAAGGTCCTCGCAACTAATTCTATAACCCAATCGAGCTTTGATAATTAAATCTTGTTTTCGATGAATCTTTTAGGCGATTTGGATCCCCGCCAAAAGATCGCCGGGATGACAGGTAGTGGGGTGGTGGCAAATTTGTTCTTCTATTAATTCATACTTTAGTAAAGACAAATACAAATGATAACAATAAATCTTACACCTTTTCCTGTTTTAACCACAGAGCGTCTGGTCTTAAGACAATTTGAAAACAGTGATGAGAATGACCTGTATTTACTTCGCTCAGATGAGAGGGTAAATGAGTTTCTTGACAGGTCAAAACCCGAATCAATGGAAGATATCCGGAAATTCATTCAGAAGATAAATACCGGGATCATCAATAATGAAGCTATCATGTGGGCAGTAACCCTTAAGGATGATCTGAAACTGATTGGCACGGTTTGCCTCTGGAATATATCTAAAGATAAATGCAGCGGAGAGATTGGATATGACCTGCTTCCCGACTTTCAGGGAAAGGGTATAATGCAGGAGGCATTGGAAAAAACCATAGAATTTGGGTTTAAAAATATGAATCTGCAGACCATAGATGCGGTTACCAGGCTTCTGAATCATAAATCTATAAGACTTTTAGAAAAAAATAATTTTGAGCGTAATTCAACACTTCAAAATGAATTAACAGAAAGGGTGGAGTTCAGTAATGCTGTAATTTATACTCTTTCTAAGAATACAATTTAGCCGAAGATTCAATAGCATTAGATTAATCTCAATAAGTTCATTTAGAAACTTAATCATAACTAAAATTTCTTGCTTACACCTTTAGTTTGTTTGATTTCAAATTTTGTTCAAAAAAACCAGTTATTTATTTCTATACCAAATATTTCAGTAAATTTGAATTATCTGTCACTTTTTTTGTGACATTTCTGGTAAATTACTCTCATTTCTGAGGTGCGGAGTGCATTCCTTCGACAATTGTGTTCATAACTTTTCTGTTCCACTTTTTTTCTGGAGCAATTAAGTTCTTCGCGGTGCGCACCGGGAGTTTTTCGGGGGAGTCCGATGATTTTTCTTCAGGGACCAATTGCTTCGCAAAAGAGTTTGACTATTTTTCCCCGCGAACACGGTTCATAATTTTAATGTCCAGGAGCATAATTCTTCAATTCGGGTTCTTCGCAGAGTGTTCCGGTAATTTTTCCCGAGCTTCTTGTGACATAATTTTCAGTACCGGCTTCTTCGCTCAAGAGTCCGATGTCTTTGTTGCGTGATCTGTTTTCTTAGTTTCGAAGTTTGAAGTCATTATTCTCCGGTTTCTTTTCTTAATTGCATAATTTCTTTTCTTAATTCTAAAGATTCATCTCTTAATTCTAGAGCTTCAAGTCTTTATTCTAGAGCTTCATGTCTTAATTCTAAAGTTTCGTCTCTTAATTTTAAAGTTTCATATCTTAATTCTAATTTTTGAAGTCTTTGCGGGGAGCTCTCTTTTTCTTATTCCCATTTCTGTGTGTATAAATTCAATGATGGGAGACTTATTTTATACCGGATTCATAATTCTGGAGAAATTACCTGATTTTTTGCTAAACAAGAAAAGCAATAACCCTTAAGATCATATTTGAAAAACCAAAATTCGTTTTGCAATCCGGCGAATGCCTTGATTTTTTCAGTCTAACAAAATATTATCATCTAACTGAATTAATAATAAAAAAACATTTTTACATAAATAAATACTAAAAAATCCGGCGCTTAAGTTTCTCAATAAATTGTGTAATAATATGAAGGTAATATTAGTTTTTGTTTCAACCTTGGACGGGAAAGTTACCCAATGGGGACAGCCCCATGTCAAGGATTGGTCTTCACGGGAGGACCAGGAATATTTTAAGAAGATATGGAGCGATGCCAAGCTGATAATTATGGGCAGCGGAACTTTTAGCGCGGAGCCAATTTCTTCCTCATCAAAACGGTTGCTTGTGATAATGACAAAACATATTGCAAAATTTAAAGAATATGAAGTTCCGGGTCATCTGGAATTTAGTGATAAATCTCCTTCTGAATTAACTGAACAATTCCAAAAAAAGGGTTATGAATCAATGGTAGTAGTCGGAGGTGCACATTTAGCTACTTCTTTTTTAAAAGGTCAATTGATAGATGAATTATGGTTAACTATAGAGCCAAAAATATTTGGCACCGGCGGCAATTTTGTTGTTGAAGAAAATCTCGATGTAAATCTAAAGTTGATCAGTTGTGAGAAAGTAAATGAACAAGGAACATCGATCTTAAAATATTCGGTAATAAAGAAGTGAATTAATGAGTGAGAAAATTAAGCATAATAGAATTTGAGTCGGTTTCTCTTAAAAACAACTACCACCATCCCTTCTTGAAAAAGAGTGTGTTTCAAAACTAACCTGCTACTTACAAAGCCCCGGCTTTTGTAAAGTAAAATTTGAGAAAAAATTAATTTTCCCAAGCTGGGGGCTTGGGAAAGAGAGATGTTTTGAGAAAAAAGAGGGTGTTTCAAAACTATCCCTCAAATAGCGAACGGAATAACAGCGGTGGGATTGGTAAAAGTAATAGAAATAAAAACTATTTGTGACTATTTTACGTTATAATATTGTGCGCAGAACATTAATGCACAGAATAAACTTTATAAATATACTATGTTTAAACACATTTTAACTATAGCTGTAATACTATTTACAGCATTCGGATTTGGGCTTTCGGGAAATGTGAAAGCTGGTACAGATTCAAATAAATTAACAACACCTTTGAAAGGAGAGAAAAAAGCTTTGGAAACAGCGACGTTAGCGGGAGGATGTTTCTGGTGTATAGAAACTATCTTCAATGATTTAAAAGGAGTTGAAAAAGTTGAGTCAGGGTATTCGGGCGGGACAACAAAAAGTCCGACATATGAACAGGTTTGTACCGGCACTACAGGTAATGCAGAAGTTGTGCAAATAACATTTGATCCTTCTGTCATCAGTTACGAAAAATTGCTCGAAGTTTTTTTCCACATTCATAATCCTACCACCTTAAACAAGCAGGGAGCGGATGTGGGGACACAATACAGGTCTGCAATATTTTACCACAATGATGAGCAAAAGAAAACCGCTGAAATGGTAAAAGATAAAATCGGAAGCTCGGGGTTGTGGGATGATCCCATAGTCACAGAAATAACAGCTTTCAATGAATTTTATTCTGCAGAAGATTATCATCAGAATTATTATAATAATAATAAAGAAAAGTCTTACTGCTCGCTGGTAATCGCGCCGAAGGTAAGAAAATTTTATAAAGAATATAAAAATTTATTAAAAGAAGGGGTTGAGAATTAAGATTTATCCGGATTAACATCTCTAATTGCTTCCAAAAAACCCGTTTAGCAAACGGGTTTTTCTTTACTCATTTCTTTGGTTTTCCAGACTAATCTGATAAATAGTTTCAAGCCTCCCGTTTGTAAGCAATTCAACAAAAGAAGTATTTTTAATATTATATGTTTTATTCAGGGTTTCCATAAATTTTTCCGCACTATAAATCCTGCCCTGTAAGATTAATTTTTTGCTTTCAAGTAGAATTTTTTGAATATCAATGTCAGGAGAAATCAGATAGAATTCATTGGTCCAGGGATTATAAAAAATATGCTCCGGCTGAACTTTTGACAGTATAGCCTGATATCTGCCCACCTGGCTTCCCGCATACGACACGGCAAAGGCAATCGCACACTCTTTATTTGCACTTCCGAAAGACGGCACTACAAGCTCACCGCTGCAATTATCTTTTAAGTATTTTTCCATCCTGAAAGCCTGCGTACGTTCTTCATCTCCCTCATAATATGAATCAATGATTTGTGTAAGGCTCCAGAAGGCAATAATAACTATTAAAAATAAATATGCGTATTGTACTCTGATTCTTTTTAAATGCACTGACAGGAGTGAGGAGCACAAGAATAACGAAAGCAGGCACATCATAAAAGAAGGTATCATGTAATGCTGTCTGTATTGTTTTGCAACCAGTATTATTTGCAAAGTCATTGCTAGAAAAATTCCTAGAAGTACCCTGCCTTCCTTCCTGAACCTGGCTTGATCATGTAGCTCTGTTTTATGCTTAAAAAAGAATTTGAAAATTAATGTCCCCATTGCAATAAAATAAGTAATGCCAAAGAGATTGTCAGTTTTAAAGATTAAAATAATGTCTTTAGAAAATTCCGTCGAATCAATAATAGTAGGATCACCGGAGCCATAATGACCGGTATATAAGAATAATTTCTCTATCCATTCAATAAAGCGAGAATAGTTTGACAATGCCGGTGAAACAAAAATTATGAAGGAGACAAAAGTAAAAAGGGAAAAAATTATTTTGTTCTTAAAACCTTTAATTAGTATTAAAGGTAATAGAATCATCGGCAGAAAGTTCAGCTTTGTTGCAAGGCCTATTCCGCATACAACTGCAAATGCTATTACAAGAATCAGCGGTGATTTGACCCCGTCATCAACTTTATACAGGTAATAAAAAAGAACTCCGATAAAACAAAGTGATACGGCGATTAAAAAATTTTCCGGTGTGACTATTATCAGCCCGTAAAAAATTTCTGTCGAGGCGAACGGAGATAATTGTATCAACAGGCTCAGGACAATGTTATTTGAAATTTTATATATGAATAAACCAAGCAGGAAGAGCAATATACAATTTATTGTAACAAAGCCTTTATTAGCAAACCATAAGTAATCTTCCGGCCTGGATATTACATCTGTGGCAATGTCAACCTTCACATTGCTAATCAGATAGTACAGCTTAACGAAAATTGCACCGATAACCTGTACGGTAGTTCCCGGATGATCAAAGTGTCCTACTCCGTAACCGCTGAGCTGAGCTAAATTAAGGGAGTTTATCAGATAGACATAACTCGGATCGTAAAAGTTGAGATAATACGGTCCCTGAACAACTTTAAGAATGTGAGCTGTAATGAAGAGAAGGACTGGGAAGATAATGAAGGAAAGATATGTTAAAGTTTTATTCAAATCAAATAATGATTTAGCTTTGCTTTCTGCCTACGTCGAAATCAAAAATTACTTCTTTCATTGCAAAGTTCTAAGTATAAAATTAGTGCT
>JBBSDT010000204.1:0-6217 GCA_038240405.1 Ignavibacteria bacterium | reverse complement strand
CTTTAGTTATTGTCTCACCGATCGCTTTTCTTTCTTTATGCAAGTCTCTGGCAATATTCTTAAACAATGCAATTTTCTTTTTCAGGGGAGTTTTGCTCCAGACTTTAGAAGCTTTTCTGGCGAGCTTAACACCCGAAGCGACTTCACCCGGTGAAGAGCATTTGATTTTTTCAATGAGCTGTCCTGTTGCAGGATCAATATCTAAAATAAATTTCCTCATGTTTCAATTAAAAAAAATAATTTATAAAAACTTCTTAAAAAATGCTAAGATACCCTGCTTCCACGCTATCCGGTGTGTTACACCGGTACCCTGCTGTATAGTATGCTTATTTTCCAAATACCATTTATACGACCTTATTAAAGCTTGTGAGTTTGAAAATTGCGGATTCCATTGTAATTGTGTCTGAGCCTTTTCTATAGATACAAATGAATCAGTATCTGCAGTACCGTAGATCCATTTATATAAGGGTGATATGTTTAATATTTCAAAAAATCTTAAAACCGGTTTAACGAGAACAGCAGGGGTAGACATAACTTTTGAGCCTGTTCCGGCATATTCACACATTGCACCTACATCTTCATTTACAGTCTTAAATTCCTTTGCACCAACATTAAATGTATCGTTAATTTTTTCCAAAGGCAACGTTGATGCCTGTAGTATTGCATCAACAAGATCTTCAACCTCAAATAGCTGGTACCGGTTCTTTCCGTTACCTATAATAGGAATTTTGACTCCTGATTCCACCCAGTCATATAATATTTGAAATACTCCAAGCCGGGCTGTACCAATAAAGCTCTTAGGTCTCAAAATACAAACCGGTAAACCCTTGCTTCTGTATTCTTCGCAGATTTCTTCCGCTCTTACTTTGCTTTCTCCATATGGTCCAACTCCGTGACGCGGATGGGTTTCAAATAAAGGATGAACATCCGGAACCCCATAAACTGCCGTGGAAGAAATATGGATCACCCGGTTAACTTTATTCCTAAGTGAGCTGTCTAATACATTTTTTGTTCCTTCAATATTAGTTTCATATATATCTTTCTTCTTCCAGAGGGGTAAGGCTGCAGCACAATGTATGACTACATCTACTCCATTCATCATATTGTCCATTTGTTTTTTATCTCTCACATCACCGTAAATACATTTTATATCTTTATTGTATTCACCTGTTTCAAATTTGGCAATATCAAAAAATACACAGTCCTTGAAGTCAGCAACACGATTTATTTTTTGAGAAATATGATATCCTAAAAAACCTGCTCCGCCAGTAACTACAATTTTCATTTTTTATTTAAATATAATTAATATGCTCCATAAACTTTTATGTGACTGCTTCTTACCGACGAAAATTCATCTGATATAAAGTTATAAATAATGTCGGAAATTTGTTCAGGCTTTGTCCATTTTTTAATATCATCCGGACTTCCCCATTCACGGTTTGCGGGAGTATCTATAATCCCGGGGATAATAGTATTACATCGGATATTTTTATCTTTCAATTCTTCGCTGACAGTATCCATTAAGTTTATCACACCTGCTTTAGCAAATGAATATGCAAATCTTCCCGGGGTGGTGTTTAACCCTGCAATTGCACCGATTGAAATGATTCTGCCGAAGTTATTTTTTAACATAACTTTCAAAGTTTCCCTTGTAAAATAAAATGCAGACTTAAAATTCAGGTCAATCATTTTGTCAAGCTCCGTGCTTTGAAGCTCCGATACATTAGATGCAGGACTGATCCCCCCAACGGTGTTAATAAGATAATCTATTTTCCCTTTTTCCAATGAGTTCACATTGTTCAAAAATTCAATCACAGAATTTTCATCAATAGCATTACATTCAAAACCAAAAATTCTTTTTAATTTAAACTCCACAGAATCAGCAGTTTGTGATTTATCAAATACCTCAGTAAATTCGTGCAATGTAACTACCGGAACGTAAACTTTTAATCCTTCATCTGAAAATTTCCGAACTACGCTTCTTCCCAATGCGCCTGTTCCGCCTGTAACTATTGCAACTCTTTCACTCATAGGTTATGCAGGACAAATTTTACCGAGAAAAACATTCCGCCGGGAGCCGGTAACTGATCTCATATTGGTTTTATTACCGCAGATAAGCTCATTAGCAAGCACTGCAAATAATACCGCTTCTTTATTATCGGAAGTAATTCCATCTTTATTAAATATTTTGACATCCACTCCTTTAAAGTATGAACTAAGGAAATTTATAATCGCAGGATTCTTTGCCCCACCGCCACTTATGAATAACTCATCAATTTTATAATTCTTTAAATTTGAGTATATGGAGAATGAAGTAAATTTGGTGAAAGTTGAAATTATATTCTCATTATTGCAGTCAGGAAATTGCTTTAAAATATTTTCTATAAAGGTAGCCGAATAATATTCCCTTCCGGTTGATTTAGGCGGCTGCTTCTTATAAAACTTATCTGCAGAACAAATATACTTAAATATGTTTTCGATGACTTCTGCGCCCAGAGCAACCTTACCATCTTTGTCAAATTTTCTGTTAAAAAACTTCTTCATCAGATAGTCTATCATCAAATTCCCGGGTCCCGTATCAAAAGCGATTACGTCTTCCGGGCTGCAGGAGCTTTTTAAATATGTAATATTTGCAATACCCCCAATATTTATAAAAGCTCTGTTCTTCTTTTTATCTTTCAGAAGAATATAATCGAGGTATGGAACAAGAGGAGCCCCATCACCCATAACTGCAACATCTGCAACTCTAAAATCCCCTACGGTAGTTATCCCGGTTCTGTTAGCTATTACCGAAGGATCTCCTATTTGCAAAGTGGATTTTGAGCTAAAGCCGAAAAGCTTTTCATTTAAGGGAATGTGATAAATAGTCTGTCCGTGTGAACCTATCAAATCTATATCTTCTTTTAAAAGTTTATTACGAGAAATTAATTTGTTGATGGACTTTGCAAATAAATCACCAACTATAAAATTTAACTTACAAATATCTTCAACATTGCTGTCTTGCTTTGATGAGCACTTAAGAATAAGTTTCTTCAGTCTGCTCTCAATGGGATAGGTTTCAAAATCTATGACTTTTATATTTGTCGTAACTCCCGAACCGTGAATTTTAGTCAGCACCACATCAATCCCGTCTACAGAAGTTCCAGACAAAACACCTATAATAGTCTTATCCGTCTTATCAAAAAAAGAGGCATATTTTTTCATTAACGAAACAAATATAATTTAATTACGAATTATAATCTATGAAATTAACTATATGCCAGAGATTGGTTTAATAAGAATTTTATCATTATTAAAATAATACCATTTATTTTGAAATTAATTTTTTGGATTTTGGCTCAAACTTTAAAAAACCAATGATGGAAGAATTCTCTATCAGTACAAAGCGTCAGGACAATATTACTATTCTTAATCTGAATGGATTTCTGGATGCACATACATCAGTCGAGCTCGAGAAATGTCTGGAGGATATAATTTCAGATGAGAAATACCGGATAGTTGTTAACTTCGACAAGCTTTCATATATTAGCAGTGCAGGACTAGGAGTGTTTATGGCCTTCATTGAAACAGCGAGAAATAATTCCGGAGATATAAAACTTTGCGCAATGAGCGATAAAATTTATAACATATTCGATATGCTTGGTTTTCCGATCTTGTTCGAGATTTACAAGGAAGAAAAATCTGCAATCGAAAAATTCAGCTAATTGAGAATCGTATGAACATCTCAAATAAAATATTGTTTGCCAGCTCAACGAAGAATCTTGCTTTATTAAGGGATTTTATTGAAGCCAAGGCTTCTGATTTTGGATTCGATGAAAGCACAATAAACCAGATAATTTTGTCGGTTGACGAGGCTTGTACTAATATCATTAAGCATGCACATAATTATGATGCTAAAGAGCAGATTGAAGTTGAAATAAAACCTGAATCCGGACAATTTAAGATAATAATGAAATACAAAGGTAAGGGATTTGATCCGAATAATCTGAACAATCCGGATATGAATGATTATTTTAATAAATTTAAAATAGGAGGTTTGGGAGTTCCTATTATGAAAAAGTTTATGAACAAAATTGAGTTTGTTCATAAGAACTCCGATTACAATTGGCTGACACTTACTAAGTCTTTGCAAGGCTAATAATTTCTTCTATGGACACTCATAGCCCCGCCCAAAAGCAGTTAGAACTCAATTCCCTCATAGAATTCTCTCAGTTAATCAGCAGTAAACTGGATATTAAATATATTCTGAATAATATTCTTTTGAGTATTATGGGAAAGATGCTTATCTCTAAAGGAGTTGTACTCTTAAATGCTGAAACTGAAGAAACCGGAAATATTTACTCTATTGAGGCTGCAAAAGGAATTGATGCAGGCTTTATAAATACTTTTGTAGAGATTACTTTTCCAAAAATACCTGTTTTTAAGAAAAGTGATTTAACGGGAAGTTCTGAGTTTGTAGATTCGGCCGGACTTTATTACTTTTTTAAAATCTATTTTCAGAATAAATATTTAGGGCTGCTTTGCTTCGGTAAAAAGCTAAATAATTCCGAACTTGCAAAACATGAGATTGTGTTCATTGAAACAATGCTTAATATTTCTGCTTCCGCAATTGAAAATACAATAAAATTTACAGAAGTTACTAACCTGAATGCAAGCCTCAATAATAAGATACACCAGCTTAAATCGTTATTCGAGCTCGGAAAAGAGTTTAACTCCAATTTCATAAATAAGGAAAAGATCATCAAGCTTTTAAGCTATACCCTGCTGGGTAATTTTGGAATAAAAGACTTTATAATATTGTCAAGACATAAGAATGATGATTTTTATTTAGTAAAAGAAAATAAGAATCTTGATCTCTCAGGATTTGATTTAAAAGAACTTTTTCCGAAGGGAAAAATTCCTGAAGAATTCAAAGCTACTATGATAATTAATAATTATTGTTCAATTCCTTTTATAAAATATTTATCAGAAAAGGGCTTTGAGCTTCTGGTGCCAACTATCATTGACAAGGAAGTGGATAGTATTATTTGTCTGGGGAAAAAGTTAAATAATTTACCCTATACAGATGCCGACATAGAATTTCTGGAATCAATCATTAACCTTTCTCTGATATCAATACAGAATTCCATTCTTTTTAAAGAGTATTTGGACAAGCAAAAAATCGAGAATGAATTAAAAATAGCAAGAGAGATCCAGCTTACACTTTTACCCACTAAGATTCCGGAAATAAATAAATATGATCTTGCCGGAATCAACCTCCCTGCTTTACAGGTGGGCGGTGATTATTATGATATTATAAAACTTACAGAAACCAAAACAGCACTGGTCATAGCTGACGTATCGGGAAAAGGAACACCTGCTGCCCTGCTTATGGCAAATATTCAGTCCGCTGTTCATTCTTACTTAAAATTATATGAAGTGGATTCCTTTGATCTTGCCAAGGTAACCGAGAAAATAAATGAGCTTATTTACGAAAATACTTCCGCTGAAAAGTTCATTACTTTCTTTTGGGGAATTCTCGATTCTGAAAGCGATACATTTGAATATATTAATGCAGGACATAACCCTCCTATTCATTTGTCAGGTAATAAAATCTCACAATTAACCGAAGGTGGCTTCATGATAGGAATACTTGATTTTGGAATCAATTACGAAGTAGGGAAAATAACACTCGCCCCGAATGATACTATAGTCTTTTATACCGATGGTGTCACAGAAGCTATGAATAAAAATGGAGACGAATTCGGAGAGGAAAAATTAACGGAAATATTGCTTGCAAATAAAGACAGACCTGCAATTAATATTTTAGAGGATATTGAGGAATCTATTGTACATTTTTCCAGGGATACTGCACAGTATGATGATGTTACTTTAATTGTAATGAAGAAAATCTGAACCTGAATAATAATTCTTAATTAGACTATCTTAATCAATATATATTAGATTAAAATTGCAATGGAACATTTGATTTCTATTACCGTACATAAGTATTATTTATAATCTCTTTTTCTAATTTTTAATTGTACTAATATGAAAAAACTTAACTTTTTTTTAATCTTATTAATTTTACAATGTATTATGTTCACTTCAACTAACACTCAGGCTCAAAGTATTAAAGGCAATGGTAATGTAGTTCTGGAAACAAGAGCTATAAACACCTTCAATGAAATCAAATTAGAAGGGGTAACGAACATCACTCTTTCACAGGGAAATACTG
>JBBSDT010000203.1:0-6257 GCA_038240405.1 Ignavibacteria bacterium | reverse complement strand
TTCAGCTTAACTCCTTCATCGATATATTTCTTTGCTTTTGCGATATCACCGTCGTCATTTCTTTTAAGAAGACTTAAAGCCATATATCCCAGTGCCATGTCCTGTCCCCAATCCGGATAAAGCTCGCTTTTTTCCTTTCTTGCGGCGAAGAGCGAAATTGATTTATCAAATTCAGGGATAGCAATTTTTGTTCCGCCTCCATACATTTCAGGTGTCCAGTAGTGGGCAATACCATTAATAAGTATATACCTGGGATTATCAGCCTCAAGTTTTTTTGCACTTTCATCGGCGCTGTTTGATGCGGCAATAATATCCTGCATTTTATCCGGTTCATATTGCCAGCGGTTAAAATTTAATGATTCAAGCAAAATATACGAATCTGCAAATTTCGGATTTTCATCTAAAGATTTATTAAGTACATCAATCGCAGATTGAGTATATTTTTTAATCTTGTCCTTATCCTGGGTCTTGCTGCCCGTCATCGCAAGTCCGTAATCTGATAAAGCCAGGTAGTAGTTTACAAGCCAGGTTTGTTCTTTCAGCTGAAGTATTCGTTCAAATTCCCCTCTTGCTTTAGTAATCATTGTTTCATCGCTCTTATTCATAGCTTCATTAAGATGTTTTTTTCCTTTCAGCATTGCCTTATCGAAATCGCCGGTGGCATTTGCTTTAAGCTGGATCAGGCTGAATGTGATTAGAAAGAGAATCACACAGGTAATTTGTTTTTTCATTTTTTTAAATATTTAGTTTAGGTTAAGATTTTTTTTTATAATTGTATTCCCAGACCAGCATATATAGTCCGTTTGTTATTTGTTATTATTTCAAACCTTTTTGAATAATCAAAATTGTATGTATAATCATAAATATTTTTTTGATTGAGGACATTGTTAAGAGACAATACCGCAACGGCAAATTTTCCGAATAAAGAAAATATATACTGCGCATTCATATCAACTCTTGAATACGTGGGAAACCGCCCACTGTTCAAAGAGGCATATAAAGGCTTATAAACATTCTGAGAGGGTACATATTCACTGCCAATCACAGGAGTAAAAGGCTTGCCGGTGGAAATTTTATAAGTTGCTCCGAAGACTATCTGATCAGTAAGATTGTAGCTGCCAACAATGCTTAAATTATGTGTAATATCATAATTGGCAGGAACCAGCTGCGTAGCTGTAAATTGTTTTTTCTTGGAATCACTGTATGCATACGAAATCCATCCCGTAAATTTGTTATAGATCTTTGCTTTCAAGAAAACATCAACCCCTTTCACGTTTCCTTCACCTCCTGACTTATAAAAAAAATCATTAGGATCTATTAAGACAAGATTTGAATATTTTTTATAGTATCCTTCAACTCTAAAGATATAGTTACCCCCTTTATTATATTCGTACCCCAAAATATAATGCATAGCATCTTCCGGGCTCAAATTATTATTTTCGGCGCGAAAATAATTATCTATTCGCGGATACTGATGATATAACCCTACGGCCCCTCTCAATGCATTATACTTTGAAAATTGATATCCTAATGAAATTCTGGGGTCGAAGCTGACTTTTCCTGATAATGTATGATAATCCGATCTGATTCCCGGAATAACAAAAAAATTATCACCTATACGGATTTGTGATTCAATATACGTACCGATTCTGCCGGTATTGCCATTTGTATCCAGCTTAATAGACTCTGCATCCTGTCTCAGATTATATGAGAATTTCGGAACTATGCCTTGAATTTTATAACCGTCGTATTCATACTCTGCGCCGGCATTTATATCTATTTTGCTGTTTAGCTGCTTTGTAAATTCCACTCGACCCTTTGAATAAATATCTTTTGCGTCTGTATTTAAAATCCCGTAACCTGTTTTTTTATCATACAGGCTAAAAGATGCCCCGGCATTCAAAAGAGTCGAGGAAGAGGGTGCAATCATCATTTTGATATTTGAGAAATAGCTTTTAGAGCTCCCGTTATAAAAGCCATCAAAAGAAGGACTTGCGTCCTTGATCCCGACTTTATCGTCGCTGTAATTTGCATACAACTTTATATTTCCTGTTTTGCCCAGCATGTACGAAAGTGTTCCTCCCATCTGGTTCGATTGCGGAATGGGAGAGTACTCTGAATTTTTCCCGTTAATGGCAAAATAAGGTTCTAAAAATAATTTTCCTCCCTGGAAAGTGGCTCCGAACTTCTTATTCTTTGAAACATACACTCCGGATAACGAAGCATTTGCTAATCCAAGCCATGCAAACATGCCTGTTCCCTGCGGCATATCATATGATTTTAAATCAAGAACCGCGGATAACACATTTCCGTATTTCGCTGAGAATCCTCCGCTGGTGAAATTTATTCCCCGCAGTCCCCACGGATTTACTGTAGAATAAGACGACACGTTAAATGTTTCATCAAAAATAAATGGATTATACAAGGAAGCAAGATCTATAATGGTTAGTACTTCATCAGGATCTCCTCCCCGTACAGTAATCCTGCTTCCTTCGTTAACCTGATTTGAACCGGGGAAAGTTGTTATAGCTCTGTATAAATCCGCATCAGCTCCCGGTATCCTGACGATTTCAAGTGGAGTTAAAGTGACTGCATTATTATTTCCCGAAGTAAATGAACTTGCAGTCACTATTATTTCTTCTGTTTTGACCTCATTGATTGAAAGCTTGATGTTCAGCTCTAAGCTTTTCCCCGGAATAATGTCCACAGGTACTGTTTTATTTGCGTAGTCAATCCTTGTAACAAGGATATTTTGCGGTCCGGTTTTTTCTGTTTCAAATTCATAATATCCTTTTCCATCGGTTGATGCTCCGTCAATAGTTCCTTCGATCACTAAATTCGCTCCTTTCAACAAACTGTCATTTACTCCTCTGACTGTTCCGGAAATTTTTGTAACTGTGCCGGCAGAATCCTGAGAAAACAGATTTGCTGCGAATAATAAATAAATAAAAAGGGTAACTAATTTTTTCATTCTGATTTCGTGTTATAAATTTTATTTAATATAAAAGTGTATCAATATCTTTTGCAATGGCAAAATCTTTTTTAGTTATTCCTCCTGCCGAATGTGTCGAGAAAGAAACTTCAACTGAGGAGTATTTCATTACAAGGTAGTCCGGATGGTGGTCGTGTTGCTGACACAATGCTCCTATTGCTGTTACTAATCCCATAGTTTGAGGAAATCCTTTAGTCTTAAAAACTTTCCGGATGGAATTCTCCTCAGTCTTCCATCCCTTTACATTTTTAAGCTCTTCCTGAATTTTTTGCTCTGTTAATTTTTCCATATAGCTTCCCGTTTTAAAGTTTATTGGTTTTTAAGTTATTCCTGACAATACTTTCCAGGTTTTTTATATAACTGTCGAATGCTTTATATCCTTTGTTTGTTATTTTGTATTTCGAAACAGGCTTCCTGTCAATAAAAACTTTCTTTACAGATACATATCCGGCGTCTTCTAATTTTTTTATGTGCACGCTCAGATTACCATCGGTGGCATTTACTTTTTCCTTTAAATAATTAAACTCCGCCTGTTCCACACTTACCAGAACTGCCATTATTGATGTTCTTATTCTCGAATGTATTACATCGTCTATTTGCTGATAATCGTAATTCATTTTTTTTTATTCTGTGACGTTTTCTTTCTTTGACATTTGATTGATTATCATCCCCGGAATAATCTGAAGGCAGATAAGCATTACTGCAAATATCAAAAGAGTATGGATGCTTGGAAATATAAAAAGGACAAATGCTCCGGCCCACCATCCAAAAGAAATATACTGAAGCCATTTGATTTGCTGGATCGCACCGCTTGTAAAATATGAGATGCCTAGTGAGGTAGAAATAATTGGACAAATAAAAACCGGGTTATAGGCTTTTGTTATTGTTCCCAGGAACCCAAACATGAACATTGCAATCCCTGAAGCAAACCACAGGGAACCCTGTAGTCTCCCTGCAAAAGTATTAACCTTCTGGGTCTTTTTACGATGTCTGCATATAATACCATCTGTAATCGCCCCCAAGATCATAAGCACAAACCACACAAGACCAATATATTGGTTTGCGGTATCTGTCAAAAGCATTATATAGTTTATTAAGAGAGCTGCAGTTACAAGAACCCCCCAGAAAATAAAATGAATGCCGTTGTTGATATTTATTCTCCGGCTGTCCTCCATAATCTTTTTAATTACCGAAAGGTCCGAGAGTTCCAGCTCTGCCTGTTTCGTCTCCATAATATTAAATATTTTTGTTTAATTAAAGTACTTTGGTTTTTAAAGTACTTTACAAAGATATATCAAATTATATTTGATGTCAATACCTAAATGCAATAATTCTAAAAACCTACGGAGGAATTAATTAGAATCTAAGATGCTTTTGTCATCCTGAACGAATGGAGCGTAGCCTGCCTCTCGTTGCGAAGCAAGGCGGGCGGGAGTGAAGGTTCCAATTAACATTCCTGTAGCTTTTTGTGAATCTTATAGAAGTAATTTTTGGAGGATGTATGAAATAAATTAAATTCAATTCTGGCTGGCTTCTGAATATTGCGGCACTCCGTCAAAGTTGTATAAATGTTCAGTCTGAATAAAATCGAAGCCTGCATCGTTGATTTTGTCAAGAAGTGTTATGATATGAGAGTGGTTTATAAGCTCTCCTTTATTGGCTGCTAAATACCTGCAGCGCCAGTGATCCGTACAAAAAATTTCCGGGTGACCGTCCGGCCAGACCTTTACGCCCCTGTTGCTAATGAATCCCAGTTTTACCCCTTCAGAAGTAACTTTCTTCATGAGTTCACCAAGATCCTCTGCACTCCCGTTACTCCAGTCAATAAATACGTCCACACCGACTAAATCCTTTCTTTGTTTTACAATCTTCTTTATCTCTTTTTTCTTAATTTCCTTTTTTGAAAGTTTTTTATATTCTACAGATTTTAGAATCTTGGGATTTTCTCCAAGGTGTGAAATGACTGCTTTTGCAAATTCTTTTGTTCCGACTTTTTCTTTACTAACTCCTTCTTTGAAAATATCATAAGTATGAATTCCCTCTTCCAGGATCTTAAGCCAGGCATTATGAACCTTTGAAGCAATTTCATTCTGGCCGATATGATTAAGCATCATTACAGCCCCCAGAAGCAGTCCGGATGGATTTGCTAAATTCTGACCGGCTCTTCTCGGCGCTGACCCATGTATTGCCTCAAACATTGCAAAGTTTTCCCCGATATTCGAGGAGCCGGCAAGTCCTACCGAGCCTGTAATCTGTGCGGCAACATCGGAAAGTATGTCTCCGTATAAATTTTCCATAACTATTACATCAAAATCCTCTGGGGTATTTGCCATCTTCGCCGCGCCGATATCAACTATCCAGACTTCGTTTTCAATTTCCGGAAATTCCTTCGCTATGTCTATGAATATTTTATGAAAGATGCCGTCAGTCAGTTTCATGATATTATCCTTAACGAAACATGTCACTTTTTTCCTGTTGTTTGCAACGGCATAATTAAAAGCGTACCGTATTATCTTCTCCGATCCGGGCCGGGTAATTATTTTCAAACCCTGATAAACATCCTGAGTCTGCCTGTATTCTATTCCCGCATATAAATCCTCCTCGTTTTCCCGGACAATAACAATATCCATTACTGGGTGCTTGGTGGCTACAAAAGGATGATACGATACACACGGACGGATATTCGCATATAGTCCCAGTGTCTTGCGAATAGTAACATTCAGGCTTTTATATCCTCCTCCCTGAGGCGTAGTAATAGGAGCTTTTAAAAAAACTTTTGTACGTCTCAGCGAATCCCATGCACTTTTATCAATGCCGGCTAGATTGCCATCCAGGTAAACCTGCTCTCCTACTTCTATAGTTTCTATGTCAAACTTTGCTCCTGCTGAGTTAATTATATTAAGTGTAGCGTCCATAATCTCCGGACCGATTCCATCACCGTATGCAACTGTTATAGATGTGTTCTTAGACATTTATTCCTTTCATAAATTTTGATAAGAGAGATAAAATTAACAAACGAAATTTTTATAAGAAATCTAAAAATGACTTAAGAGAAATCGTCGATTCTCTTCAAAATAATTTTCTCCAATCGCCCTCCTCATAGAAATGGCCGACGAGACATATTAAATGTGATAACTCAATAGAAATGCCAGTTGCCTCATAATTAAATGTTACCGTAGCAGTAGTAATCTTTTCTTTTCTTTTTTGCTACTTTTTTCTTTTCTTTTGTTAATAATGTTAGTATTGTTAATATTCTTAATTTCAT
>JBBSDT010000202.1:0-6275 GCA_038240405.1 Ignavibacteria bacterium | reverse complement strand
GTAAGATGAGCTGTCTTGCAGCTTTCCTGGAAGGAGCCAGACCCAGCCTGTATACAGTATTGTCCAATCTTTTTTCCAAAAGTCTTACAAGATTATCCCCTGTAATACCTGTCCTTCTGGAAGATTCTTCGAAATACCTTCTGAATTGATTTTCCAATAAGCCATAAGTTTTTCTAACTTTCTGCTTTTCCCTGAGCTGAACTGCATAATCAGTCATTCGCGTACGCTTTGAGATGCCATGCTGTCCCGGTGGATAATTTCTGATTTCTACAGGACATTTATCAGAGAAACATTTTGTTCCTTTGAGAAATAATTTCATTCTTTCTCTTCTGCATAATTTACAACTTGGACCTGTATACCTTGCCATTTATTTGGTTTTATTTTTTCTAGTTATTTACTTTATTTTTAATTTCTTCTTTTCTTCGGCGGACGGCAGCCATTATGGGGCAACGGAGTTATATCTTTAATTGAAGTTATTTCCATTCCTGCTGTATTTAATGACCTTACTGCGGCATCTCTGCCAGAGCCAACACCTTTTATCAGAACTTCGACTTTTTTCATTCCCATATCAAAGGCAGCCTTTGCTGCTGATTCTCCGGTAAGCTGTGCTGCAAAAGGAGTATTTTTTTTCGAACCCTTAAAGCCCATTTTTCCCGAAGATGCCCATGAAATTGTATTGCCGTACATATCAGTCAAAGTTACAATTACATTATTAAAGGTAGCTTTAATATGGGCAACCCCGTTTGATTCTACATGTACCTTTTTTTTTGCTTTCTTAAAATTCTTTGCCAAATTAAAAATATTTATTATTTAAAAAAATCAATTGCATCAATTCAAATTATCCGAACACTCACATTGTTAATAAGTAATTGTCCGGCAAAATTACTTCTTAGCCGCAACTTTCTTTTTGCCTGCAACTGTTTTTCTCTTGCCTTTCCTGGTTCTTGCGTTGGTCTTTGTCCTTTGTCCCCGTACCGGTAAGCCTCTTCTATGGCGTTTTCCCCTGAAAGTGCCAATATCCATTAATCTTTTAATGTTCATGGCTATTTCAGATTTCAACGACCCTTCTACCTTTAATTCATTTCCGATACCAGCACGGATATGATTAACTTCATCGTCAGAAAGCTGTGATACTTTCTTGTCTTCACTTATTCCCGCTTTCAGTAAAATACTTTTTGCTGTTGATTTACCAATTCCGAAAATCGAAGTCAGTCCGATAATTATTCTTTTATTTTTTGGTAGATCTACTCCCGCTATTCTTGCCAATTTAAATCTCCTGAGAAAATTATTATTAAATTATCCTTGTCTTTGTTTATGCTTCGGATTTGTACATATAACCCTTACGACGCCTTTGCGCCTTATAATTTTGCACTTAGAACACATTTTTTTTACCGAGCTTCTCACTTTCATATTTCTTAAATGTTATATTATTATTTATATCTGTATGTTATTCTGCCCTTGGTCAGATCATACGGAGACAGTTCCACTGTCACTTTATCGCCTTGTAAAATCCTGATATAATTCATTCTCATTTTCCCTGATATATGAGCAAGTACCTGGTGTCCGTTTTCCAATTTTACCTTAAAATTAGTATTTGGTAATATTTCTGAAATTACTCCGTCTACCTTTATTGCCTCTTGTTTTGCCATTAAATTTCTTTCACAAACAAATTCGTTTTAGTCAATATTTCAGGTTTTCCCTTATTAACTAATACTGTATGTTCAAAGTGCGCGGATGGTTCCTGATCTTTTGTTGTTACTGTCCAACCATCATTCTCAACAAAAACTTTAGGTGTACCATAATTTACCATCGGCTCAATTGCCAGTACCATTCCCTGATAAAGCTTCTGGTTTGAAGCAGGACTGTAATAATTTGGCACTGCAGGTTCTTCATGTAGATTTTTTCCGATGCCGTGTCCAACCAATTCTCTGACAACTCCGTAACCGGAACCCTCTACATAATTTTGTATTGCCACAGAAATATCATTAACTTCATTGCCATCTACTGCCATTTCGATACCTTTATATAGTGACTCTTCGGTTATTCTTAAAAGCTTTGCTTTCTTTGAAGAAATGTCTCCGACTGCAAAGGTATAAGCTCCATCTCCGTAATATCCGTTTTTCTTTACTCCCACGTCTATCGAAACTATATCGCCATTTCTCAACACCCTTCTTCCGGGTAATCCATGCACAACTTCTTCGTTTACTGATATGCAGCTACTGGACGGAAAGAATTTCTTTTTTACTTTATATCCTTTAAAAGCAGGTAAAGCATCCTTTGAAATAATAAAATCTTCAATCAACTTATCAAGTTCTTCTGTCGTAACTCCGTCTTTTATGAAATTTACTAAATATTCAAAGACCTCAGAAACTATTTTGCAGCTTTCTTTTATTAAAGAAATTTCATTATTGGATTTTATCAATGCCATTAAATTTTTATCTTCGCGCTTTGAGTTTTCCCGTTTTCATAAATCCATCATAATGTCTCATTAGCAAATGGGACTCTATCTGCTGTAAAGTATCGAGTGCAACACCCACAATTATAAGCAAACTTGTTCCTCCAAAAAATGCAGCCAACCCACTTGTTACCCCAATTTTCACCAGGATGGTCGGCAAAATAGCGATTATTGCCAGAAATATTGCACCTGGTAATGTAATCTTAGTTAAAATGTTATCAATATAGTCCGATGTAGGTTTACCGGGCCTGACACCAGGAATAAATCCTCCCTGTTTCTTCATATTATCTGAAACATCCTTCGGATTAAACGCTATAGCGGTGTAAAAGTATGTAAAGAAAATAATCAGCAATGCATAAACTCCCGAATAGGACCAGCTTTGATAGCTGAAATATTTTGCAGCGCTCTGCATAAAATCGCTGTTCGGAAAGAATGAAAAGAACGTATTAGGAATAAACATTATTGATTGAGCAAATATCAACGGCATAACACCGGCAGAGTTAACTTTCATGGGAATATACTGTGTTACTCCTCCGAATACTTTTCGCCCGACTACACGTTTAGCATACTGTACCGGAATTTTTCTTGTAGCCACCGTTACAGCGATTACCCCCGCTATTATAAATACAAATCCTGCTATATATATTAATTCAATCAGAAGATTTCTTGCTCCCGATGATACTATCTGGTATTCATCAAAAACAGAGTAAGGGAATCTGTCAATTATTCCAATAAAAATTATAAGTGAAATACCGTTACCAATTCCTCTTTCGGTGATCTGCTCACCAAGCCACATCATAAATACAGTTCCCGCAGTTAGAATTATCACAGTTGAGACGGTAAAGAAAATTCCTGAAACATCCGGACTGATAACGCTTACACTTCCGACATTTCTGCTTGCCAGCTGCACACTCACTCCCCATGCCTGTAAAGCTGCCACAGGAATTGTTCCGAGCCGGGTAAGCTGATTAATTTTTTTCCTTCCTTCTTCACCTTCTTTCTGAAGTTTTTGGAAATAGGGAAAAACTGCTCCCAATAATTGAATTATAATGGAAGCGCTGATGTACGGCATTATTCCCAATGCAAATATTGCCGCATTTTTAAAAGCCCCTCCGACAAATAAATCATATAATCCGAACAAAGTATTATTTGCCTGATTCTTCTGGGCTTCGGCCAATAAAGCTGCGTCAATACCCGGAAGAGTAATATGAGCCCCAATTCTTACAACAACAAGTAAAGCCAGTGTAAACAGCAGCCTGTTTCGCAGCTCTTCAATCTTGAAAATGTTTCTAAAGCTTTCCAGAAATCCACTCATATTATAATTGCTTTTCCTCCACCTTTTTCTATTTTATCTTTTGCAGTTTTGCTGAAGGCATTTGCGCTGATCTCCAGTTTTTTCTTTATCTCTCCGTTGCCTAAAACTTTTAAAGGTTTGTTCTTACCTTTTATAAGCTTATTTACCAGCAAAAATTCTTTGTCAAATTTATCTTCGGAAATTTTTCCAGCATCGATGTATTTTTGTATATCATCAAGGTTGATTGTAATATACTCGATCTTATGAATGTTGGTAAATCCAAACTTCGGAACTCTTCTTTGCAATGGCATCTGACCGCCTTCAAACCAGGCTCTGAATTTTGCTCCCGATCTTGAATGCTGACCTTTATGACCTTTGGTAGAAGTTCCTCCGTGACCGGAGCCCTGACCTCTTCCAACCCGTTTCTTTTTTTTCCTGGAACCCGGAGCGTACTTTAAATTACTTAATATGTCCATTAAAATTATTTTATATTCTAATAAATAAATTCCTTTGACTTAATTTATGCCAGTCAAAGGAATAAATAGAACTATGAAAACTTATAAATAAAATTCAACCAATAAAATTTATAAAATTATTGTTTATAATTTTCTTCAACCTTCACCATATGCTTTACAACATTAATCATACCTCTTATCTGTGGCGTATCCTGTTTTATAGTAAAATAATTAGGTCTTCCAAGGCCTAATGCTTCTATTGTCTGTTTTTGTTTTTTTAATCTTCCGATAATACTTCTGGTTTGAGTAATCTTTAACATCCTGGTCTGATGAATTTTTTAATTTGCGAATAATTCCTGTAAGGATATTCCTCTTCTTTGTGCAACAGCTTTTGCGTCGGTTAATGAGACTAAGGCTTTGATTGTAGCCTTCACCACATTATGCGGATTGGAAGAACCCAGAAGCTTTGTCAACACATCCTGTACCCCTGCAGATTCCAATACAGCTCTTACTCCGCCGCCGGCAATAATTCCTGTTCCGGGAGAAGCAGGTTTTAATAAAACTTTTGCAGCGCCGAACTTTCCAATAATTTCATGAGGAATTGTTCCTTTTAATATCGGTACGGTGATAACATTCTTCTTTGCATCATCAACGCTTTTTCTAATGGAATCAGTTACTTCATTTGCTTTACCCAGTCCGATACCAACATGACCGTTTCCATCTCCAACCACAGTCACTGCAGAAAAGCTAAAGCGGCGGCCGCCCTTTACAACTTTGGCAACCCTGCCAATATGAACCATCTTTTCTTTTAATTCGAGCTCTCCGGCTTTATAAATTTTTTTCCTGATCATAGTTTTTTAATTTCTTTCCAGTCTTTTTAAGTTCTCAGGGGAGGATTCGAACCTCCACTAACGGCTCCAAAGGCCGCTGTCCTGCCATTAGACGACCCGAGAATGACGGTTTTTTTTATACGTAAAACTTATAAATATACTAATAATATCTAGAAGTTTAAACCACCTTCCCGAGCACCTTCGGCAAAAGCTTTTATCCGTCCATGATATAAATATCCATTACGGTCAAAGACAACTTCTTTTATATTAGTCAAAATAGCCTTTTCTGCAGCCATTTTTCCCAATAACTTACTTTTTTCAATCTTTCCCTTAATTCCTGTCAGTTTACCGGCTGTCTCTTTAGAATTAGTAGAAACAGTCAATAAGGTTTTAGCATTTAAATCATCAATTAACTGTCCTGATATATGCAAAGCGCTTCTGAAGACAACCAGACGGGGTTTCTCAGCTGTCCCTCTTAATTTTTTTCTAATCTGGTGACGTATTCTTTCTTTTCTTTTTTTACTTCTTTGTATTTCGTTCATTATAAATTATAACGGTTTTATTTTGCTGCAGTTTTTCCTGCTTTTCTTCTTACAACTTCATTCTCATATTTTATACCCTTTCCCTTGTATGGTTCCGGCAATCTGAATGATCTTATTTTTGAGGCAACCAGACCAACGAGTTCCTTATTTATTCCGGTTACAACTACAGAATTTGGGTTTGGAACTTCAATAACAATATCAGCAGGAGGTGAAAAAACTGTCGGGTGTGAAAATCCTAACATCATTACCAGGCTCTTTCCTTTTAATTCGGCACGGTATCCAATTCCCACCAGCTCAAGTTTCTTGTTAAACCCATCAGTAACACCCACTACCATATTCTGAAGCAATGACCTGTATAATCCATGAAGCGCTCTGTTCTTTTTTGAATCATCATTTCTTGTAACCTGAACTTCGTTCTCCTTAATATCGACTTTCACCCCGTCAACAATCTTCAAATCCAGTTTTCCCTTGGGTCCGGTAACCTCGATCTGGTTATCTTTCCGGGTTACTTTTACTTTATCAGAAATACTTACAGGTTTTTTTCCTATTCTGCTCATTTTATTAAATTAAATATGAATTGATTACCATATTTCGCAAACAACTTCACCGCCGACTTTCGAATTTCTTGCTTCACCATCAGTTAACAGTCCTTTTGAAGTTGAAACTACCGCAATACCTAATCCATTTCTGACCCTTGGC
>JBBSDT010000201.1:0-6284 GCA_038240405.1 Ignavibacteria bacterium | reverse complement strand
TAGGCTGCTACAGGCTCAAAATTAAATTACTTTAAAAGATTTTTTGATTTAGCTATATTATTTATTAATATTTTTATTAACTTAAGGAGAAATCTTAAATGACAAATGCAGAAATAGAAACAAAGGTAAAACAAGCAGTTGTAGATAAATTAGGTGTTGAAGAATCTAAAGTCACAACTGATGCATCGTTCATTAATGATCTTGGCGCTGATTCTTTGGATACGGTTGAATTGGTTATGAAATTTGAAGAGGAATTTGATATAAAAATTCCCGATGAAGATGCAGAAAAAATACAGAAGGTTGGTGATGCGGTTAGTTACATATCCGAAAAGGTTGCAGCAAAATAATATCATTTAAATCCGATAATATAATGAAGAGAAGAGTCGTTGTTACAGGTTTGGGTGTAGTCAGCCCGATTGGATTAAATGTTAAGGATTTTTGGACAAATTTAATCGCCGGAAAAAGTGGTGTAGATTACATTACTTATTTTGATACGACCAATTTTGATACAAAATTTGCAGCCGAGCTAAAAGGATTTGATCCCTTAAATTTTATGGACAGAAAGCTATCACAAAGAGTTGATCCTTTTACACAATATGCATTAGCAGCGACAGAGGAAGCAATGAAGGATTCAGGACTGAATGTTGAAAAAACCGATCTGGAGAGAGTTGGGGTAGTTTATGGATCAGGAATTGGAGGAATGTGGACATACAATGATCAGCAGAATAATCTCTATAAAAGGAATGGAGATCCCGACCGCATAAGCCCATTCTTTATTCCCATGCTTATTGCAGACATTGCTGCAGGAAGAATTTCAATGAAATACGGATTAAAAGGACCTAACTATGCGACAATTTCAGCCTGTACTACTTCGGCTCATTCCATAGCTGATTCAGTAATGCTTATTGAAAGAGGAGATGCTGATGTAATGGTCACGGGCGGTTCGGAAGCAGTAATATGTCCGATGGGAGTTGGCGGATTTAATGCAATGAAAGCACTATCTACAAGAAATGATGATCCTCAAAAAGCATCGAGACCTTTTGAGAAAAACCGGGACGGATTTGTAATGGGTGAAGGAGGAGCAACACTGGTGGTGGAGGAGCTTGAATTCGCAAAAGCAAGAGGTGCAAGAATTTATGCGGAAATTACAGGATTCGGCTTAACCGCAGATGCGTTCCATATCACGGAGCCAGCGCCCGAAGGAGAAGGGGTCGGCAGAGCAATAAAAACAGCAATCGCAAATTCCGGGTTAACTATTAATGATATAGACGTAATCAATGCGCACGGCACGTCAACATATTACAATGACAAAAATGAATCACTTGCAATAAAAAATATTTTTGGAGAAAAAGCCTTCGAGGTACCGGTTCATTCGATTAAATCAATGATCGGACATTTGCTCGGAGCAGCGGGTGCAATTGAAGCAATTGCCTCAATATTAACAATCCGCGATGGTATAATTCCCCCTACAATTAACTACGAGGAAAAAGATCCTGAATGTAATCTGAATTATGTAGTCAATACCGCAATGAAAAAAAATGTAAAAACTGTATTGTCTGAAAATTCAGGTTTCGGTGGTCACAACACGGCAATAGTGTTTAAAAAATACGAAGTGTAAATTCGAATCAGTATCCCGCGAAATTATGTTTGAAACATTTAAAAAGAGCCTTAGAAGATTAGTTCCCTTTTATAAGCTGAATAAAACGGATAATGAAATTCTATCAAAAGCAGTTTATGAAATTGAATTTGATAACTTTCAAAAGGCGATACATTATAAAATAATTGATAGAAATTATTTTATAACCGCACTGACACATCGTTCATTTCTTAAGATTAAGAGCAATCCCTTAAAGATAGGCATTATTTCAAATGAAAGACTTGAATTCCTGGGCGACGCAGTTTTAGACCTTGTGGTAGCAGAATATCTTTTCAAGAATTTCCCTTTAAATGAGGAAGGAGACCTTACTAAATTCCGTTCAATTTTAGTAAATAAAAAATTCCTTGCCGAAAGAGCGAAGAATATCGGACTGCAGGATTTTCTTTTAGCATCCTTTACAGCAAAAAAATCTATTGAAGAAGGCTATGATACAATATTATCTGATGCCTATGAAGCATTGGTTGGAGCTGTATTCATGGACTCGGGCTATGATGCGGCGAAAGAATTTTTGAATGAAGAAATATTTAAGAAGCTGGATATAAAATGGCTCAACCAGTTCGATGAAAATCATAAAAGTAAATTTTTGGAATATGTGCAGGCTCATACCGATTTCATTCCCGAATATGCAATAATAAAAGAAGAAGGACCTGAACACAATAAACTTTTTACAGTTGAAGTGTTTGTAAACAGGAGAAGTCTGGGAATTGGAAAGGGAAAATCCAAAAAACAAGCGGAACAGGAAGCAGCTAAGAACGCATTGAATCATCTCGATGTACTTGAAAAAATGGGACTGACAAAAAGAAGAGCCGGATAACCGGACTTATTCTGTTGAGTATTGACATTGGGGAATACTACTAATATATTTGCAAAGTAAAATTCAATCATTTAATTCACAGCGGGGAATAATATATAGAGATTTGTTATTAATTTATTAAAGATTTTAATTCTCTATACTATTATGACTTCAGGAACCATTTTTTAAAGAGATAATTATATTCTTTAGAAAATGGTTTTTCATTTAAGTTAGACTGTAATTTTTTTAAGTTTTTATTGTTTTGTGAGGTATATTTTATCAAATTGACATAACTTAACTGATTCATGATTATTACTAAAATAAAATTTCCCCGAAGATACTTAAGTCTGGCAGCAGTGCTATTGTGTTCTGTATGTTTATTCCAGATGGCATCTTCCCAGACAAAAACAGAGCCTGTCAGGAAAGTTCAACCCGATATAAAAAAAGTTACTTCAGATTATGCGATCATAAACTCAAACCAGTCCTTTATTGAAATAGAGTTTTATCCTGACTATAAAACAAATCTTGATTTTTCGTTTTCTCTAAGTGATGCTTCACACTACGGAAGTCCTGATTTAAAGTTCAGATCATTTCCTATTTTTTTACCGGGAAGTGATAACAATAAAGTTGAAATTATAGATTCAAAGTTTGAAGAGATTCCAAACGTGGAAGTTGGTCCGGTCCCTACTTTGAAAAGATCAAAAGATAATGATGGTGAAGCACAGGTAAATACCCGGGATAATAAAACATACAGTCAAAATAAATTTCTTCCCGTAGAATCCGTTCAACTATCAGGTCTCGGGGCATTAAGAAATAGATATTTCGGACATTTGAATATTTACCCAGTAACTTATAATCCATTTACCAATACAATAAGGAAATTCAGTTATATCAGAGTCAGAGTCAGGTTCGGAAGCGCTCCTGTAACTCTTACTAAGACTTTGAGCATTGAAGAAAAATTATTTTTTCAGAATGCCGGACTGAATTCCGGTATTGCTGCTAATTGGTCCACCAAAGAATTTAACTCACTTAAAGACCATCAGGTTGATAATAGTGTGCTTGCAACAGGCGACTTTTATAAGATAGAAGTAAAAGAATCCGGTATTTATAAAATGGATAAGAATTTTCTTCAGGGATCAGGAATAAATGTTGGAAGTATTGACCCGCGCACAATAAAGATATACGGAAATGGCGGAGAACAGCTTCCTTTTGATAATTCCCAACCTGCTCCCAACGATCTTGTTGAAAATAAAATCCTTGTATCCGGCGAAGAAGACGGACAATTTAATGATAATGATTATATACTGTTTTATGGAAGAAATCCTAATGAATGGGTTTATGATGCTCTGAATCACACCTATGTTCACTCTCTTAATCATTATTCAATTTCAAATTATTATTGGATTACTTTTGGCGGAGTTAACGGACAAAGAATGAATTCTATTAATTCACCAAATGTCCCGGGACTTACTCCTCTGTCAGGTTTTAAAGATAGATTGTTTGATGAACCGGAAGTAAATAATCTCGGTTCGACAGGAATTATGTGGCTCAGCCAAAGAATTAGTATAAACCAGAGTTATAACTTTAATAGAGAGTTAAAGGGATATATTGACGGAACTAATGTTAATTTCAGATTCCGTTATGGAAATGGATCGGAGTTTCAGGAAACATGGAGACTTGAAGATTTAAGCTCTAATTTTCTCCAAAATCCGGTTGTCCAACCGCTTATTCCGAGTAGTTTCGCTCATATAATTCCTACAGACATTGGCGAAAGCAGGTATGGAGTCAGTTATCCTTTACTGCCGGGCAAGAAAAATATTAATTTTAAAGCATCTCTGAGATCTCAGGATGGCAATTCTCCAAATATTTCCGGGTATTACGATTTCTATGAAGTTCTCTATGACAGAACATACTCCGCTGATAATAATGTATTAAGATTTAATTCTCCTGATACTAATACAACGGTGTCATATCAGATTAACAATTTCAATACTCCGGATATAAGAATATTTGATGTCACACAGCAAGAAAATGTAAATTTAATAAATCCTCTCTCCTATTCAAATGGTACTGTTTTGTTTCAATCAAATAATATTAAGGGAAATCCGAGAGAATATTTTGCTGTAGGAGGAAACAATTATAAGTCTCCGGTATCAATTTCATCAAAAGTTCCTAATCAAAACCTTAAGGGAGATTTGGTAAGCGGCGCTTCCTTTGTAATAATAACCCCAAAAGATTTTCTTACCGCGGCTAACAGGTTGAAGACTCAAAGAGAAAAGTCCGGTCCTAATTATATTAAAACAGTAATAGTCGATATAGATAAAATTTATAATGAATTTTCAGGTGGGCTGCAGGATCCGGTAGCGATGAGAAATTTCATAAAATATGCATTTAACAACTGGCAGGAAAGACCTGTTTATATATTATTTTTTGGTGACGGAAGCTATGATTATAAAAATATTTACGGATTATATAATAAACCTCCTCCTAATATTAATTTAAAAAACTGGATTCCACCTATTGAAAAAGATGATTTCTATGCAGATGAAGTCAGCAGTTATTGCAGCGATGATTATATAGTTGAAATTAATGAAAATTTCCCGGAACCGATAGGACTTGCAATTGTAGATTTTGCCTCCGGCAGGCTGCCTGTCAACACTATTGAGGAAGCTAATATAACTATTGACAAAATAATCGGGTATGAAGATCCTCTCAATTTTGATAAATGGAGAAATCAGGGATTGTATGTAGCGGATGATGGATGGACAACTGAAAATACCCAGGGAGAGGAAGGAAGTCTTCATACGGATCAATGTGAAGATCTGGCGGAAAATAATACCCCTAAATACTTTGTAAAAAATAAAGTTTATATTGTAAGTTATCCGGCAGTCTTTACACCCCAAGGTAGAAGAAAGCCGGGTGCAAATGTTGATATAATTAAAAACTGGAATGAAGGAAGACTCGTTATTAATTATACAGGTCACGGCAGTACGGATTTATGGGCACATGAACATGTATTTGAAAGACAGGTAAGTATCCCACAGCTTAATAATAAAAATAAATTGCCTTTTATTTCTATAGCAAGTTGTGACCTTGCAAGATGGGATGATCCTTTTAACATATGTGCGGCAGAACAGTTAGTAACAATAAAAGATAAGGGGGCGATTGGAATTTCTGCTGCGGTCAGGCCCGTATATAGTACGTCTAATGCGGCTTATAATGATGCATTATTTCAAAATATATTTAAGATTGATACCATGAATTTGCCGTTACGGCTTGGAAAAGCGGCTTTTAATGTAAAACAGGTGCACTTTAAAGATAATGATTTGAAATTTACTTTACTTTGTGATCCTACTCTCCGGCTGGGAGTTCCGCAATACAGGTCAAGAATCGACAGTGTTAATAATATTCCGGGTAATCAGCTTTTTGAAATGAAGTCACTGCAAAAGGTAAAAATATCCGGAAGTGTTTTAAGACCGGATTCAACCTTCGGTTCAGAATACAATGGATTATTATCAATGAGAGTTTTAGATGTTGACAAGAACATAACGATAGTAGATTTCGGGAGGACATTTAACTATAAGCTCCTCGGAGGAATAATTTATACCGGAACTGCTAATGTGAGTAACGGCAGGTGGTCAATAGAATTTATCGTTCCCAAGGATATATCTTATAATCCGGGGCATGGGAAAATGATTTCATACTTCAGGAATAATGAATCTGACGGAATTTGTTATTCGGATAACTTTGTAATTAATGGATTGGATTCTACTGCGACGGCAGATTCGACAGGTCCTACCATAAATCTTTTTATGGGCAACAGAAGTTTCAGAT
>JBBSDT010000200.1:0-6313 GCA_038240405.1 Ignavibacteria bacterium | reverse complement strand
GCCAATAACTCAGTAAATACTCATGTTATAAATAAAAAATGTTTGAGTGATGTTTGATCTCAATGTTGATTGAATTTTTGAGATTAGTTTTATAATTGTCTGGCAAGTGTTTACTGAGTTATTAATTTATAAAAATATGTTCCGTTAGCTACGAAATCTCCGTCATTATCTTTTCCATCCCATGGAATTTCGTTATATCCTATGTAAACAGGGTAATCAATTTCTTTAATCAATCTTCCGCTTACCGTATATATTTTTATTTTAAAGCTATTTGGATTCTCAGCGCCTGCTAAATTGAAAATGAAGTTCGTTTCATTTTTCATAGGATTGGGATAATTATAAAAATCCTTTACAATGAGTTCATCACTAACAAGTACATCATAAGAAACTGTATCCATGATTGCTTCATTTTTATACACTATTGACAGCTTATTTTTCCCGTTGTTTAATTCAGGATAATAAAGTAATGTAGTAGCGGAGGACTTCATGACATCAATATCTTCCGCTTTCAAAACAGGATTTAAAATTCCCTTTACATAATAAGGAATATAAACATTGTTTAACGATATTGAAACTTGTGTTGTATCTTCTACCAGGCTTTGCAAAATTGTTTTGGATAAATTTAACTTCACTTCGGGCTTCTTACTGACATAATCATTATTGTTGATCTTTTTCCCGTCTATCGTAACATTTAACACTGATGCAGACAAAGATGGTTTTGAAGCAATTTTAAAATCTGCTGTATTATTATAAGTATAAAATTCATTAACAGCTTCTTTAGGTTTTATATAAATATAAATTCTTGTGCTGTCTACATACCTTGGAGCGGTGAGATTATGAGAATAATTTAAGGTACTGTCTATTTTTAATAGGGCTGTAGTAGTGTCTGTAGAAATTAAACCGGAATCCGATACCAGTCCGTTATAAACATTAACAATTATTCCCTGGAGATATTTAAAGCCGGTATTATGGTAATTAAATGAATAATTTAGGACATTACTATTTTTTAAGTTTGTATTGATCTGTAAAGAGTTCTTGTCAATTGCAAGCTCAGCTGCAGGAGAATAATCAACATGAATGCTGTTTAAAGCCGGTGATGTAATACCAACCATTGAATCCAGACTAAATTTTGCCAATAAATTCAGTTTCGGATATTGAAATGCATTTATTGAAGATATGTCAGTAAAATTGTTTGTCTGAACATTTGTTAATAAAGTAGTAGGATGTCCCAATACATCAATGCCTATAACATCAAACAGCATAGTTCCGTTCGGAACCGTAGATTGGTTCCAAGAAAAGGCACCCCACGATGATGCAGGTCCTATAATATTTGAAACCGTACCTGTTATTCTTTTGAAGGTTACATTCATTGAGCTTATTGAAGCAGTCCAGTGGTCACAGGCAGTACATCCCGGAGTTGTTCTGCAGCAAGGATCGAACATTTCCGATACCTGCGAATGATTTGCTCCGAGATATCCTATAAAGCTCCAGGTATGGAAATAACCCAGAAGACCGATAGAGTCGCAATATATGCTTCCGAATTGTCTTAGTTTATCTTTTGCATTTTGAGTAAGAGTTGTACCTCCTGAAGAATAAGCAGCATTCAGAAGCATCAGATATGTGGTAGAATCAAATGTATTTAAAAAGCCGACAAGAGAATCCGAAGATGCCGCGGAATTCATAAATAAATTTTTAAAATCTAAAATAATCCCATTAAGCTTCCTTACTTTTACCATATTTAAACCAGTATTTAACATCGCGTCAATGTAAATATTACGGTTTCCTACGCTGAAATATGAGGCTTCTTCCCGGTTACTGCCTAAGGATTTTACATATAGATTTGAAGTGTATTCCGATAGTTTTATTCCATCAGAGTAAAAATTTGTATTGTTAAAATCCGGCTCTGAATATTGATTCGGATTACTTTTAAATAAAACAGCAGGTATTATAGAATTTATATATCTGTCTTTATTTACTTTCGTAATGCCGTTATTATAAACAAATCTTTGGATTTTCGACCATCCTGTCGTATCATTATTGATTATTGAGCTTGTTCTCCAGTAATAAAGTATATTGTTTACAAGAACAGGAATATTAGTTTTAAATTTTGTGTCAACTCCGGCTATACTATTATTGGTAAAGGTTTTCACTACGGGAGAATTAAATAGCATACTGGTATCGAGTTGTAAAATAACTCTGATTGAGTTCTGGGCAACGTTTATTGTAGGATTAATTGCAGTAAATTCTACGCTGTCTTTGAATATAACTGAATTATCAACCGGCGATAATGGTGCAAAAGAATTTTGATTCAAAGGAAGGTTAAATACTGCTGTATTATTTGTTTTGTCTTCCAAAGGATACCAGTTATCCTGGTCTAATGTCACTTTCATTGTGTAGATTCCGACTGTATCAATTCTAAATTGATATTTGACAGAATCTAAAAATCTAAATGCTTTATATACCGTATCATGATAAGAAGAATTTTGATTATTCTTTTTCAGTTGAAACCTTATTTTACAAGAGTCTGCATATAATCCGAAATTTTTCGGATAGATTGTCAGGATATTTGCATCATTCAGGAACACAGGATCGCTGGATAGTTTATAATCAGTATTGGTAATTACAAATTCGGGAATTTTAGGTAGTCTGAGTTTCGCCGCAGGATCTCCGATTAAATTATAAGAATTAACGGTATTTCTTACCTGGAAGCTCGTGGAATCATTAATCGTACTTTTTCCCGGAACTTTAAGAAGCTCACCTATTCGACGATTGCTGTCGAGTTTTAAACTTTGAATTATATATGTTCCTAAAGCATCTCCGGACGATGAAAAGCTCCATCCTGTTGTTCCAATAAAGCCCATGGCTCCTTTATTGGGTAAGTAAATAAATTTTTCCCCAAAACCCCGGAATTCCGATTTAGCATTTTCACCTGTAAAACAAGTCAGGCTTAATATTAGTGGAAGCTTGTTTCCATTACTTAAAACGTTAGGGTCATTCATCCCAACTTCCCAATCCTGGCTTCCGGCATGTCCTCTGAAATTTACAAATAGGGTTCCCCTGTTAATTTCATTTTTGATTGAATCAGCATAATTAAAAGTTTCAGAACCTGAAGAATCAGTCCTGTAAATTTTAACAGTTTGTCCCGAAATTGGCTTTTGAACGACATATACATTACTTTCAAAATTAGAAGTTTGCTGATAGGAGTTCTGTTCAGGAATTGTTGAACCGCCTGTAATAAAAGTAAAAGTTTTCCACCAGGGTTCGGGAGTTGTTTGGTTTTCATAAGCTATTATCTTATCAACCATAGTTTGTGCTTCTGTAACGTAATAAGCAGGAAACCTGCCGACTGCAATTTGTTGATAATAATAGAATGTTCCAATGTTGACGTTACCAAAATAACCATCTGTGGTTGGATTTCCATAAACAGGAACCAGATTTTGATAATATACAGAGTTAGAGGAATTTTTTTTAGGATCAAGAGATCCTCTGCCCATAAGACATATATACTTTACTTGAGGAGCCTGCCAGTTCTCATAAATATACTTGTCAAAATTTCTGACTCCGTCCGGGCTTTCAAAACCGTAATTGAATATATCGTAGATATCTTCAATCTCTGCTTTTACTGCACGGAAGTTATCATGAGATGCCCTGTAGCTTCTTAACTGTTCCGCCTGGGACTGAAACATAGCATTATAAATCACGAGATAATCAGCCCCGTTAGAAACTGAAACTAAATCAGGCACCTGCCTCTGCTTAATTCTAAATGGTTTTTTCCTTAATGAATCGTTATCAATTTCAATTCGGGCATTTCCCTTTGCTGTGAATTTCAGGGTATCGGAATTATGAGTATAATTTACAATCTTAAAATTATTTTTTACATCATAGATATTAGTGACAAATGAAGAATTATATGATGTGACCTTAAACTGTTTTGATGTTGAATCAGGGGCACCGGTACTGAAAGTTAACTTTTTATTATTAAGTTTAAATTGGCTTGGATAGTGAATTTCAAAGAAATCAAAATAAAGCTGTCCCGCAATACCGGGATCAGATTTGTATGTAATGGTAACGTTATTAACTAAAGTAGCTGACAATAAGGAACTGGAAAAGCTCAAAGTAGTATCGAAACGATTAAAGTCATTTGAAAAAAGACGGGTAATCATGGTACCATTAATATAAACTTCAATGCTGTGTTCGTTACCGATAGATGTATTTTCATTTTGCGGGTATGCAAAAAGTTTTATGGAAGCTGTCTGAGGTACATTAAATAAATTTGGCGTTGAAAAAGTATCGATTATACTTTGCAGGTTCGCCAGTAAAGTCCAGTACCACCCTTCACCTTTAAATTTTTCATTGTTCAAAAACCTTGTATCTCCCGGACCTAAGTTTTCTCCCTGTGAATAGATCCTATCTTTTTCAAAATGGAGAGTGTCAATAAAATAATCAGGAGTGTAAGAAGTCGTAGTTGTGTAATTAAACAAAGGCATTCGTGTTCCATTTGCACCGTCCCATCCTATCCAGTAAATACTGGTATCAGAATATTGATTGTAAAATTCATTTGTCTTGTAAAAAATATTATTAAATTGGTCATAAGTATTTGTAATGCCCCCGTAATTGCGTATGCCGTTAAAATCAAAATAATCAGAATCATTAAAAACCCCATCCTGATCGCCCGGGAAATAAATTAGAATCTGAGCGCCTTTATTAAAAACTTTCACTGTTCTGGGATCTATAATAGAAGGATTAATTCCGGAATTTACGAAATCGGATTTATTTATTCTGTATATACCATCCTCAGCAATATACATCTTGAGATAAGTCTTGTTAGGGGTAATCCAGTTGTAGTTCTGAGCCAAAGCAAAACCGGAAAAAAGACTTAATACTAAAAAAACGACAGATTTGGTATAAAGCATTCTATGGATTTAGGATTTTCAATTAATAAAGACTATATCTAAATTGGAACATCAAAAACAACAAAAAAATTCACAAAACCGAAAAAAATAAATAAAAATAATTGCCGTATCTTTCTAAATATTTTGGAATTTACTTTTGACGGAGAAACTGTTGTAACCAGGTTGACCAAAGGAAGATTTTTCTGCGCCCAAAAGTTATATTCATTGAATAGATTCCTGATAAGGGATTTACTGGTATTGTTGTCTGAGAGGTTTGCACATGAAGTCAAAAGATAATAAATTATTCTTTTCCGGATACTCTTATCCTGAAAAAAAGCTGAATTTCTAAGATGTTTTGCAATTTTCAGAATAGAATTAGCCTTAAATACTATCATGTCCTTTGTATTTTTGACAAGAGATATCTTTTGCTTAGAATCCATATTGACATAAAAGAGAACTTTAGGAATATGGATAATATTATTATTAATAATAGCTGCTCTTACATCATATTCATAATCTTCCCAAATTCTTGAATCAGACCATGCACCTATTTTATTTACAATTTCCCTTTTCCAGACACATGATCCTGTCGCCCATGGCCTGCCATGAACATCAAAAACAATCGGGACTATATTGCCGAAAGTCTTGTCATTTTTATTCCTTAAAAAATTCCCTGTATTACGTATAAGCATGGTTTTACTATATGCCATTCCCACTCCCGGATTAGCATCCAGACAGGAAACAAGTTCCTGTAAAAAATCTTTGTGCCAAAAATCATCAGAATCCAGGTAAGCAAAATAATTTCCCTTTGCTAAAAGTCTTCCCTTTTCCCGGGACAGTCCGGGACCTATGTTAGTGTTATTTCGAATAAGCTTGTATGAAAAATTTTCAGGCCTGCTATTTTCAAGATTTTGTTTGTCAAAAACTTCTTCGGATCTGTCGTCTACAAGGATAAGTTCGATTGGTCTGTAAGTTTGCTCCATCACGGATTGGACAGATACTTTAAGCAGGTCTACCCTGTTGTAAAAGGGAATAATAACGGAAACTAATTTTGTTTTTTTGATTTCAGGTAACATAAGATAAAAGACAAAGAAAAATAACTTCCGGAATTTCCGGTAAACAGAATAATAAAAGGTTGAATGTTTAATTTACTGAATTTAGCTTATTTATTTAAACAATTAAAGAATAAATAAATAACTAAAATTGATTTTAAAGCAATAATTAAGGAATTCTTACTTTAAAATTGTAAAGGATTTTCTATAAGATTTTTTGAGTGAGAAATACAAGACAGCTAAGAATCTTCCGAAACTTTTCCCACAAAAATAGACTGTTTTTTATAATAAGTCAAGATTGAAATATACAAAGCAAAATACTTCGGATTGGATAAAATATTTTTTCTTCCCAGCCATCTCATCATCCTT
>JBBSDT010000199.1:0-6318 GCA_038240405.1 Ignavibacteria bacterium | reverse complement strand
CGATGATTCCAAGAAAAATCAATAGGATTATATATTTATTGGACGAATAACCTGATGATATGGATTCAATCTTTTTGGACAGCCCGGTAAAAATGAGAATAAGCAGGGTGGAAAAAAAAATTATTGTCTCTGTCAGAGATAAAATCTGATGGGTTTTGGAATACTTTTTTGCATCAACAGACTTTTTGGTTCCGGATTTATTTTCTTCAATATTAATATTTAGTTCTTTAGCGGTATCCATCGTATCAATTCTAAAAGATTAATGACGTCCCTGTTATATAGATAATGTATATGGCAAAAACAATAATTGAAGATTTAATCATATCTATTCCGGATACTTTGCTTAACCCTATTGCAACAACTATATAAAACCAAATTGTAAAAATGTCCATCTTTGTAAGAAAAGTATGAATTTTAGTTCCGACTGCTGCTTCGCTGAGAAATAAGCCCGGACCCAGAGTTGACATTTCCCCCTTCAATATAGAAAGAACTATACCTAAAATACCTCCTATAGCACTGATCAGCATTGCCAGTCCAATCACGTTCAGTATATTTATGAATTCAAATTGTGCTTTCATAATTTTGAGAATTACAAAATAAATGAGACCCAGAATAAATAAAACTAAAAAAGGTCCTGCTATAGACCCACCATAACCTATAATTTTAAAAAACGTGCCTTTGGGATTTATGCTATCAAGCGCTTTGTCAGACTGTTCCTGTGTCATTTTACCTTCTTTTACATTCTTATCAAACTGCTCCTTCATCTTTTGTTTTTGCTTATCCATTGTTTTACTTACAAGCTCAGCATCCTGCATAAACAAAAATGTACTGATCAATCCCACAATTACAGTAATAAGCACTGGAACTATCCAGTAATTTTTCTTTGGAGTATTTGCAATAGTTTCATACGTTTCTCCCGGTGCAGTAAATACACCCCCCATAGCATCTCCCTTTGATAATTCTTCATAAGAATTGGTTGGTTCTGGAACAGGTTCAGAAGTTGTAAGATTTTCTTGGTCCATAATTTGATTACCTGATTTTAGATTTATAAAATATCACCATATTTAAATCTCAAATAATTATAAAAAATGATTTATCGGGGGTATTGACACAAATCTATTTACAAAATTACGAAATAATCTTTGCAAATGTTATAGCTATAAGTATAAATTGTTTTCTTTAATATACAGATCAACTTCATTGCAAACCAAATATTTAATTGATTTACCATTCTTTATTAATGTCCGGATCATTGAGGAGGAAATTTCAAGAAACGGAACGTTAACAAATTTAGCTTTTTCTGCAAACTTCAGCCTGGTTTTTTCGATGGAATAATCGGGCCGGTTCATTACTATAACTTCAGAAAGTTCAAATAACTTTTCCGGCTCTTTCCACTTCGGAAAATCAATTAAATTATCCATTCCAATTATCAGGAATATTTTTATTTCTTCAACTTTATAAAGACTGATTAGATTGTTAAGAGTATTAATCGTATAAGATTTCATTTCCCTGTCATGCATTTCGATATCACTAACTTCAAAATTTTTATCATTGCCGAAGGCAAGCTTAGACATCGCAAGCCTGTGTTCAGGCTCAATGGATTCTTTCAAAGCAGGCCTTCCCGTGGGTACAAACAGGATTTTATCCAGGGATAGTTCCTGCTTTACAAAGTTAGCCGCTATCGAATGAGCTATATGCGGAGGATTGAAGGCTCCTCCGAAAACCCCTAATTTTTTCAATGAATTACAGGTTAATTATAAATATTGTTCTTCTATTCTTTTTGTCATCACTTCATCTGAATAGTTAGCTGAATCAATATGAGCCTTTGCTGATAAATTGTTTCTCATATTTTTATCGTTAATTAATATTTCAATCTTTCGGGCATACTCTTTTTTATCGTCTAAACTAAAAATAACACCGTTTGAATTATTTATCAATTCCAGGTTAGCAGTTATATCGCTTGCCAATATGCAGCAACCGGAAGCCATTGCTTCAATCAGCGAAATAGAAAGACCTTCCCACATAGATGGAAATATAAATATATCAAACAATGAATAATAACATTCCGGGTCATTCACCTCTTCTATAAATATTATTCTGTTTGCCCAGCCTCCGGCCAGTAATTTGCATTCATTTAATAATTTTCCATCCCCTATAAGAAGAATTTTCACATGAGGATATTTTCTTAATAACTCCGCTGAATTCAGAATTATATATTTTTGGTTCTTCTGAATATCAAACCGCGCAATATTTCCGATAATGAAATCACTCTCTTCAATCCCCAATTTTTCCATAAGAATTTTATCCTTAGATTTTACTGGAAATCTTGCGAGGTCAATTCCGTTTTTTATGACAACAGTTATTTCAGGATTTATGATTCTGTTTTCGGAGGCCGTTTTAAAATCCGAATCTGATACACAGATAAATTTGTCAGTGTAATTGACTAAAAATTGTTCCATTGCAACTGAAGAGTATTTGCGCAGAAAATTTGGCGAATTAAGATAATGTATCCCGTGGATGGTGTGAACAACTCTGACCTTATTATATTTTTTTTTATAAAACCTTGCATACATCCCTGCAACGCCTCCGTGAGAATGAATTATATTGATTGAATTTTCCCTGATGATTTTATCCAAAATTTTTAAATGCTTTGATCTGTACAATTTCGGAAGCTCAATGTCCTCAAATGTATAACCATTCTCATTTACCATAATTTTGAACCCGCCTTTTCCGGAAGCTGCAATAACCGGAAGGAATCTTTCCTTATCGAGACATCTGACAAGAGAGAGAATATGAGTCTGACCTCCTCCCATGAATCCTCCGTCAATAAGCTCAAGTACATTTATCATTAGGCTTTAATCCCCAGTGTTAAAAGCAGGATTTTTAAATTTATTTTCTTAAACGTAAAAACAAATAAAATAAAGAATTTTACAAACAAGTACACTCTTATCAAAATATTATCTGTAATATTATTATGTTTGCAGTAATACCGAAGCTGCGAAGCTTTTGAAAAATAGTATGAGCTGCTCTTGAACTCTTTACTAACATTTTCTCCTTTGAAATGTACTATTTTACTGAACGGAAAAAAATAAACAGGCTGCTGCATTTCATTTAAGCGTTTACAAATATCGGCATCTTCATAAAAAAGAAAAAATTTTTCATCAAAACCGCCTGAATCCAGATATACCGATTTTCTTATAATTATTGCTGCACCGGTCACCCAATCAGCTTGTCTGATTTTGCTATAATCTTCTTCTACAGCATTGATAAAATTTAATTCCTTCCTTCTGAATCTATTTTCATTTCTCTTATTCTTTATCTCATTAAAGAAAGTATTCTCATGCCAAAACGAAAGCTGAAAAGTCCCGTCTTCATTATATAATTTCATTCCTGCAGCTCCGAAATCTTTATTATTAAAAGCATCTATAAAATCCTTTAAAAAATCCGATTGAATTATTGTATCTGCATTTAGAAAAAACAAATAATCTCCTTTTGAATTTCTGACACCCACATTATTTGCCTGGGAGAATCCTATATTTTCGTTTTCAATAATCCGGAGATTATTATATTCTTCTGTTAATTGGTTTAAGTTTTCCCCGGGAGAATTATTTACAATTATGACCTCAAAAGGATAGGATTTAAAATTGCTGTAAATAGATTTTACACATTGCACGGTAAATGTTTTCTGTCTGTAATTTATTATGATAATTGAAATCATTAAACAGACTTTTGATTCTCTAGGATATTAATTGAAAATAGTTTACAATAAGATACCGATATTAAATTCAAACAATTCTCAATTAAATTCCTTTCATTAAATATCTTTCCGCTTAAATATTTCAAAACACTTTCATCGCTTACTTTTTTCAATCCGCTGATTTTTACTCTTTCTTCCTTAATCCATTTAATGTTAGAAAGAAACCACAGATAAGCTTTTACAAACTGTAGTGCGGAATATTTTTTTGATACTGCAGAGGCGCAGAGTTTCAGACTAAAATTAAAGATAAGATAAGGGATGTACTTTATGAGAAAACTACCCCGGAAAAAAATTAAAAAATTTAATATCCTGTTTCTTTCCTGATAAAAATATAAACCGGATGAATCTTTCTTATCTGAAGTCCCGCCGCCTTTGTGCCATACTATTGATTTGGAAGTATGAAGTATCTTCAGACCCCTGAACTTTGTTTTAAAACACAAATACGAATCTTCTGCATAGGCAAAGTATAAATCCGGAAATAATCCTCTTAGTTCATCGACAAGTTTTTTTCTGATTATTAAAGAGCATCCGTTTGCCTGGAATATTTCTCCGATACCATTGCTATTGATTTCAAAGACTTGCATTATATTATGGCCTAAGAGGTTTATTGTTCCGTTCTTTTCGTAATATTTTTCCGGAACTCCTTCTGTAATAACCAATGACTGGGCAATTCCAATGCTCTCATCCTGCTGAATACAATCAAGCAAATTCCCGAGCCAGTCTTTATCAACAACAGTGTCATTATTTAAAAGTACTATGTACTCGCCCGAACAATGTTTATATCCTAAATTATTTCCGCCGGCAAATCCAAGGTTCTTGTCGGAAAAAAAAATCTTAATTTTATCAGACTCATAATTATTTTTTACAAAATTAACGCTATTGTCTTTAGAGTTATTATCGACAAATATTATTTCGAAGTCCTGAAATGACTGTACAATGAGTGAGTCAAAACAGTCTTTCAAAAATCTTTCCCCGTTATAATTTACAATGATTATTGAAACAGTAACTTTAAAAGGAGATTTTGTCAATAGTTATTTTAATATGCTTTCCAGGTATTTAATGCTTACCTTTCTGTTTTTTTGTATCATTGACCTCTTTCTGAGTGATTTCGGAACTTCAAGCAAGCCTTTAAAATATCCTTTCAAAGCCGACATAAATAATGAAAAAGAATATCTTGTTAAAAAAATATAATAACGTTTTATTCTTACAATTACAAAAAAGGGGAAAGAAGTGAGAAGCAGGGAAAAAGGATAATTTTTGATCCTGAGCGCAACGAGATTTTTCTCACACAGCATTGTCTGAAAGCCAATCTTTGAAGCAGTTGTCGCCCCCCTCTTGTGATAGCATACGGCTGAAGGATTGTAATAACATTTATAGCCAGCCAGCTGAGCTTTGAAGCTGAAATCAACGTCTTCGTAATATGCAAAAAAGTCTTCATCGAATAGTCCTATTCTGTCAAAAACTTCCTGCTTGTACATAGCAGCGCCTGCACAAGCTCCAAAAATATATTCTTTTTTATCAAACTGCCCCAAATCCTTTTCTTCAAAACCTCTTGCATAAGGCGATCCTTTTCTTTTTATAAAATCACCTGCATCATCTATTTTCGTCCGGTCATAAAAATTAATCATTTTGCATGCAACAATTCCTGTGTCATTATTTTTGAATCCCTTTATCATTTCTGACAAAAAATTCCTGTCACATTCGGTATCATTATTCAAAAGTAAAATAAATTCCCCTTTAACATATTGTTGTGAGTATTTGATGCCTTCGTTTACAGCTTTTGCAAAGCCCGTATTACTGTTAAGCTTCAGTATTTTAACTTCAGGATAATTTTGTTCTGTAAACTTCACAGAATCATCCTTTGAATCATTATCAACCAGAATAATTTTATATTCCCTATCACTTTGATTTCTTAAAGAATCAAAACATATCTTAAGATGTTCAATGCCGTTATAGTTTGGAATTATAATAGAAACCAATTATTACCGGTATTTTTTTTTAAATTCTTTTATGAAGAATGAATGCTTCCTTATCCTGTATTCACTGCCTTTACCAAACACTTTCTTAATGTTTTCAAAAAAAAGAATAATATAGGAATTTATGACTGCAAGAATTTTTAACATAAAAGTTCTTACACGCCCATAGTTTTTATCAAAAAATATTATCATGCTCAGAATAAATCTGCCGTGAAGCCAGTAATCATCAGAAGTAACAAAGCTCGCTCCGCCGTAATGAACTATGCTTACGGAAGTGTCAATTGCAAGCCTTTTATCCTTATGTATCTGGTAGCTCAGATCCACATCTTCAAAAAACAAATCATACCTTTCGTCCATTCTACCGGCATTTTCAAAATCTTTTCTGCTTGTGAGGAAAAAGGCGCAAGGTATTTGCTCTGTGTATTCTAATTTGTCTGACTTTGGATTTATTTCATTATTTTGAAGGTATTTATTAATAAGATATGGAAACTTAAAAAAAAATTTTGCAGTTACAGAATAGAAAAGTATGAACTGTAATATTGTAGGATATCTTTGAAAATATCTTCTCTGAAGCATTCCATCTTT
>JBBSDT010000198.1:0-6381 GCA_038240405.1 Ignavibacteria bacterium | reverse complement strand
TTATTTAAGGAAAAAAGGGAAAAAAGTTATTTCTGTCAGAGAGCCTGGAGGAACTCAAATTTCTGAAAAGATACGAAGTATTCTATTGGATAAAGAACATCTCAAAATGGAATACTTAACTGAGTTTCTTCTATTTTCATCTTCAAGACATCAGTTAACAAAAGAAATTATTATTCCCCACTTAAAAAAAAATTTTAATGTTCTCAGCGACAGATATTATGATTCTTCAACTGCTTATCAAGGTTACGGAGGCAATCTTAACTTGAAAACCATTGAAGGCATAAACAAAATTGCGACAGATAATTTAATTCCGGATAAAACTTTTCTTATTAATATAAGTATTAAGGAATGTATTAACCGTAAAAAACTAATGAAAAAGGATGAAGACAGGATTGAACAAAAGAAAATGTCCTATTATAATAGGGTAATTAAGGGGTATTTGCAGATTGCACAAAACAATAAAAAGAGATTTGTTGTTATAGAGGGAAGTGATTCCCCGGAATCTATTCATGAACGAATAGTGAAAATTTTATTTCACACTTAGAATAATATCAATGTGTATTTTGCTGACACATGGAAATTTCATCAACCAAATAGCAGATCAACGTATTAAGAAAAAATTAAATTACATTCAATAATGATTAAGAAAAACAGCTTTAGAATTTATTCGCTCACACTGCTGGTAATAGTTACTTTGTTTTTGGGCGTGACTGTTCCGGGAGATGATGATATCTATGGAAAGATAAACAGGAACATGGATCTTTTCGGACAGGTTTATAAGGAGATTGCACTTAACTATGTAGATGAAATTGATCCGGATAAATTTATTACTGCAGGGATAGAGGGAATGCTTTCCACTTTAGATCCATATACCACTTATATAGATGAGCGCAGCAGGGATCAGATTGACCTTATCACCACTGGAAAATACGGAGGAGTCGGAATAACAGTAGGAATAAAGGACAGTATAATAGTAATAACCGAGGTGATGAATGGTTATGAAGCACAAAAAAAAGGATTAAGAGTAGGTGATAAGATTATCGAAATTGATGGAAGAAATCTTAAGACTGAAAAGGCAGATAATATGCGTGGGTTAGTCAGGGGTCCAATCGGAAGCGATGTTCATTTAACTGTTGACAGGGATGGTGAATTGATCGACTTTATTCTTACAAGGCAGGAAATAATTTTAAAGAATGTTTCGTACTACGGATATTTGGAGCCAAAGAGCCATGGAATAGGTTATATTAAACTTGACAGGTTCACCAATATTTCCGAAAGTGAGTTTGAAAACGCCCTCAAGACTCTAAAGTCAACTGGAGAGTTGAAAGGGCTTATACTTGATCTCAGAGATAACGGTGGCGGATTGCTCGATGCTGCAATCGGAATTCTGAATAAGCTCGTACCAAAAAACAGCCTTCTTGTTATTACAAAAGGAAAGAGAGCCGATTCTGAAAAAAAATATTTTTCAAAAGAAGATCCGATGATATCCCCGAATATTCCGCTGGCAGTATTAACAAACAGCAGGACTGCTTCAGCCTCGGAAATTGTAGCCGGTGCAATTCAGGATCTTGACCGGGGAGTTATAATCGGAACCAAATCTTTCGGAAAAGGTCTCGTACAGCAAATTAAAGATCTGGATAAAAAGTCACAGATAAAAATAACAGGATCCCGGTATTTTACACCTTCGGGAAGATGGATACAGGAAAAGAATTATTTCAAGGAGAATAAATTCGGGGTATTTGTAGATAAAGATAAATATGACCAGACTGACTTTAAAACTTTGGATGGAAGAACTGTTAATGCTTATGGAGGTATCACACCTGATGTTGAAGTAAAAATAGAACCGGAAAGCGAAGTTCACTCAGCATTATTATCTAAGGATATGTATTTTAAGTTTGCAAGTGAATACGTTGATAAAAATCCCGGTGTGAAAGCCGTTATTCCCAGCGACGAGCTTTTCAACCAATTCAAAAGTTTTCTTGCTGGAAATAATTTTTCCTATGAATCTCAAATTGAAAAAAAGGTGAAAGAGATCGAACAGCTTGCCTCTGAAAAGAAATATAAAATGGATATCAAAACCATGCTTGATAAAGTTGAAATGGAAGCAGAAGCAGGTGAGCAGAAAGAATTAGATATTGCAAAAGATGAAATACTAAGAAGCATAGCAGGTGAAATTAATACGAGAATAATTTCGGAAGCACAGCAATATGAAGCAACTTTCCCCTATGATATTCAGCTTCAGGAAGCTGTACGTGTTATTGACAACAAGACTGAATATAATAGGCTTATGGGAAGGTAAGTATCCGTTATCAAAAAATTTAAAGTTGATATAGTGCTTAGAAGCCGGGAAGCAACTTGATGAGTTCAAAGTTATAGTTTATGATTTAATCATTAAATCATTAAAGTGAAGATAGGAATATTAGGCGGCGGACAGCTTGCAAGAATGGTCATCGAAGAGTGCAGCAGATATGGGTTTGAATTTCACATACTTTCAAAAGAAAAGAATTCCCCCGCAGGTCTATTAACTTCTTATGAGACAGTTGGAGACTGGAATGATGAAAAATGTTTAAAAGAGTTCAGCCACAATTGTGATATTATTACTCTTGAAAACGAATTCATTGATTTTAGAAAAATCAGATGCATTGAAGATTCTGAAACCGCAATTTATCCCGGTTCTGAAATATTAATGCTGGTCCAGGATAAATTTTATCAAAAGGAGACACTGAAAAAGCTTGGAATTCCGGTAACAAATTTTGTTCCAATTGATTCCATGGAAGATATTATAAAATTTGCCGAAATAAATAAATATCCTGTGATACTCAAGTCGCGCACCATGGGCTATGATGGTAAAGGGAATTATGAAATTAAATCGGAGCCTGAAGCAAAAAATGGGTACGAGACTTTAAGGCAGAGGGGAAATCTGATGTGTGAAAGATTTGTGAAATTTGATAAAGAAATTGCCACACAGGTTGCAAGAAATAAAAACGGAGAGATAAAGATTTATCCTGTGGTAGAGACCATTCAAAAAGAACATATTTGTAATCTGGTTATTTTTTCAAAAAATATGTTTGAAAATATAAAAGATAAGGTTCACGAAATAGCATCAGAAATTGTGACTAATTTAAATTACATTGGAGTGATGGGAATTGAAATGTTTTTGAATGGAGAGGAAATTCTGGTGAATGAGCTGGCACCAAGGGTACATAACTCAGGTCACTATACAATTGAAGGTTGTTATACTTCACAATTTGAAAACCATGTAAGAAGTATTTTGAATTTTCCACTGGGGAATACTGAGGCCCGTGAAGAAAATTCGGTAATGATAAATATATTGGGCAGGAGAAACGGGAAAGCCCGGATAACCGGCATGAAAGAAATTTTATCCTGCGGGAATGCTTTTCTGCATATTTACGGAAAGCAAGAAACCAGAGAGGGCAGGAAAATGGGACATATTACTGTTAATGATAAAGATTTACAAAGAGCGATTGATACTGCGAAGGAATGCAGAGACAAAATAGAAATGTAAAGTTCTATATTATAAATTAAAAATAAAATAATGATAGCATTTATAATTTTTCTGATCATTGCAATAATTATTCTTTCAACTGTAAAAGGACAGCTTCAAACTAATCCAAATCTCCAGAAACTGATTAATACCCTAAGAGTTGCTGCTGGAATAGGTATCCTTCTGGCAATTATATTTGCTTCAATCGTTCAGATCGGACCGGGCCAGGTAGGAGTACAGATTTTATTCGGAAACGTACAGGAAGGAGTATTAAGAAGCGGATTAAATTTTATAAATCCTCTTATTGAAGTAGAGAAGCTGGATATCAAGACACAGGCTTATACAATGAGCGGGTCCAATGATAAAGATGTTAATGAAACAAGTAATAATAAAAGCGATCCTATCCAGACTCTTTCTTCAGACGGGCTTACACTTTTGCTGGATGTTACGGTCTGGTACAGGTTAAGTGCAGATGAAGCACCCAATCTTCTTAGAACCATCGGGGTGGATTACGAATCAAAAATTGTTTTGCCCGCAATCAGAACCGCTCTGCGGGATGTGGCAGTAAATTTTGTTGCAACTGATATTTATTCCTCCAAAAGGGATGATTATGTAAATGATGTCGCAAAGAAACTGGAGAAATCATTTGAAGGACGGGGATTGATTTTAGAAAAAGTCTTATTAAGGAATGTAGAGCTGCCGCAAAAAGTAAGAGAAGCAATTGATGAAAAAATCTCGGCAGAGCAAAGAGCTCAGCAGATGGTATATGTGCTTCAGAAGGAAAGACAGGAAGCCGAGCGTAAAACCGTTGAGGCGCAGGGTGTAGCGGAGGCCCAAAAAATCATCAACAGCACAATCAGCAATTCATATCTGCAATGGAAATATATTGAAACTCTTAAGGATCTTGTAAATTCCCCTAATAATTCTTTTGTCATCGCACCATATGATCAAAAGCTTGTACCGATGTTAAATTTTAACCAGCTCAAAAAATAATGGTTGAAGTATTCGTTACATATGATCCTATGGAAGCAAATCTGGTAAAGGCAAAGCTCACGGATGAAGAAATTCCTTTCAGAGTTACAGGTGATTATAATATAGCAGTTTCAATGGAAATGTTTAATACTGTGCTTGGAAGGATTGCTTTAAAAAGGCCGATTAAATTCTTTGTTCCCGAAAGTCACTATGAATTTGCAAAAGTTGCCATCAATACTGATAAATCTTCTTTCCTCGAGGATGACCTTGAATATTAAAATGAATCTTTTCAAAAATAAGTTCATCGTGGTTTGTGTATTGTGCTTTGCAGTTATATTTTTGATGTCAAGGAGCAAATTGTTATTGAAAGAAAGAAAAAATGATTTTAAGAAAATAAATATTTCGGAATTTGAAAAGCCAAATAATAAAAACCTCCCTTTGATAACAGACAGCAAGAATACAAATGAACCAGGCATCAACGCAAAAGACAGCCTTTCGCAGTTAAATTATCTTGACCTGCATTTCAATGCAATCCTGGTTGATACACACAATGATTTTATCTGGAAGGTTTATGAAAAAGGCGCACAGTTTAATCAAAGGAATAGCTTCACGCAATCTGACCTTCCCCGCTGGAAAGCCGGAGGAGTAGATGTGCAGGTTTTTTCAGTTTGGATTCCGTTAAGCGAAGTGAAGCGTTCTTATGCTTTTACGGTTTCGCAAATTGACAGGTTGAAGGAAATCGAAAATAATAATTCTTCAGATTTTGAGTTCGCAAAATCATATGATGACATTATCAGAATTACAAATGAAAAAAAGTTATGCGGATTAATAGGTATTGAAGGCGGAACTGCAATCGAAAAAAACTTAGATAACATAAATACTTTTTTTACAATGGGAGTGCGTTATATAGGATTAACATGGAATAACTCTAATGGAATTTCCACATCTGCAATGGATGCAGTTGAAAAAAATAAAAAAGGCGGATTGACAGAATTTGGAATAAGCGTGGTAAAAAGAATGAATGAAACAGGAATGCTTGTGGATGTCTCACATATGAGTGAAGCGGCATTCTGGGATGTAATTCAGAATACGACTTCTCCAGTAATTGCATCACATTCAGATTGTTATTCCATCAACCCTCATTTCAGAAATCTTACGGATGATCAGATCAAGGCGATTGCAAAAAATGGAGGATATATAGGAGTCAATTTTTATGACAAGTTCCTCGAAAAAAATCCGACTGGTGAAACTTCTATTGATAAAGTCATCGAACATATAGATAACATAAAAAATTTAGTTGGGATAGATTATGTCGGTATAGGATCCGATTTTGACGGAGGAATAACACCGCCAAAAGAATTGTATGATGCAAGCTGTTATCCTGAAATAACAAAGAGACTGGTAGAGAAAGGATATACTGCTGAAGAAATCAGAAAATTTTTAGGGTTAAATTTTTTGAGAGTGTTTAAAAAGGTATGCGGATAAAGTGATTCGGAAAAATCTTTGGAATAAAAAGTTACGGTTACTTTTTAAACTTAGTTATCCAGCTTTTCAATTTCATCTCTAAGCTCCGCAGCTCTTTCAAATTCCAGATCTTTAGCTGCATTTATCATTTCCTTCCTCAGTTGTTCAATCAGGTCCCGCCGTTCCTCTTTATTAATTTTATTTTTTACCGGATCAGTTAAAATACCAAGCGCAGACTTTGGTGCATCTTTTTTCTTCTTTCCATATTCATTTTTTGCTTTGGAATCAGCAACGATGGTTGATGACATTATTTCTTCAAAAGTTTTGTAAATTGTTTTAGGTTCAATGTTATGTTCTTTATTGTAAATAGTCTGAATCTCTCTGCGCCGGTCGGTTTCCTTTATTACTTTATCCATAGATTCTGTTACTTTATCGGCATA
>JBBSDT010000197.1:0-6398 GCA_038240405.1 Ignavibacteria bacterium | reverse complement strand
GGAACAGGAAGTGATTATGCGACTATAAAATATAATTCTAATGGGTTCCGGCAATGGGTAAGAATATATAATGGACCTGGAAATGGACAAGATATTGCTAATGCGATAATTATTGATAATGATGGAAATGTATACATAACCGGGAGTAGTGAAGGAATTAGTAGTGGGACTGATTTTGCAACAATAAAATATTCTTCTTTAAGAGATCAATTATGGGTCGCGAGATATACAAGTGTAGGGAATAATTTAGATGCTGGTTATAAAATCGCTTTTGATAATTCAAACAATATATACGTTACAGGTGAAAGTAATGGTGATTATGCAACAATTAAATATAATTCCTCAGGTAATGAACAATGGATTAGAAGATATAGTAATGGTATTGCTTATTCAATAACTGTTGATGATTCAAGTAATGTTTATGTTACAGGTAGAGGTTCTGGTGATTGTGTTACAATCAAATATGACTCTTCGGGGTTTCAAAAATGGATTTCGAGATATAATGGTCAAGCAAATGGCGATGATTTTGCACTTTCAATTGGTATTGACAGTTTAGGTAATATTTACGTCGCTTGAAGCAGTGTAGAATACTCTATTCTTTATGGGGGTTATTTAACAATTAAGTATAATCCCGCAGGAATTCAGCAATGGGTTCGTGTTTATGAAGGTTCTGGTAATTTCTTAGATGTAGCAAGAGCAATAAGAGTTGATAAATCCGGAAATGCTTATGTTACAGGTTATAGTACAGAATCTGGACAAGGATATAACTTTACTACAATCAAATATAGCACAAATGGAGATACTTTATGGAAGGCAACTTATAATAGTGGACCTAATGATATTGCTTTTGCTATTGCAATAGATAAATTTGGAAATGCCTATATAACAGAGTGATGGAGGAAGTACCGGAGATGATTATGCAACAGTAAAATATAACTCATTAGGGCAACAACAATGGGTTAAAAGATATGTCTATTCCGGGCAATATGGGGACAGCCCACAAGCCATAACTATTGATAATAATGGAAATGTATATGTCACTGGTTCAAGTAATAGAGGTTATCTAGCTATAAAATATTCACAGCTAACTGGAGTTAACAATAATATGTTAATAATTACAAATGAATATAAACTTGAACAGAATTATCCGAATCATTCAACCCAAGAACAATTATTAATTATCAATGTCCAATGTTCAACTATATTTCTTTAAAAGTTTTCGATGTACTCGGAAATGAGGTCGCAACTTTGGTTAATGAAAAACAAAATGCAGGAAGCTACTCTGTTGAATTTAACGGGACAAATCTTCCAAGCGGAATATATTTTTACAGGTTAGAAGCCACAGGACATCTAATCGATATAAAGAGAATGATTCTTTTAAAATAATTTCTAATTATGTTTATGTTATATCTCCTTCCAAAACCCCAGCTTAGGAAGAAAAATGAATATCAGAACCTGACCTAATCAGAACTACGTACAAAATTATAAATGAAAATTATCCTTACTTTATAACCTCAACTATTATCAAATGGATTGACATATTTACAGATGAAAAGTATTATCAAATAATGATCGATAATTTTAAATATTATCAGAATAAATATGGAATTGAAATAATAGCTTATGGAATCATGCCAAATCATTTTCATTTAATATGCAATTGTAAAGAACTCATAAAAGCAATTAAATCTTTGAAAAGTTATACAGCAAAGCAAATATTAAGTCGCCTTTTAATAGATGCCAATTTATTAGTTTTAAAGGAACTCAAGGAAAACAAGTCTGACTATAAAACAGAATCAAATTTCCAGGTTTGGCAGGAAGGTTATCACCCTCAACAAATTAAAGATTATGAAATGCTCAAACAAAAGATAGAATACATTCACTATAATCCTGTGAAGAAGAAATTGGTAGAGAATTCCGAGGATTGGAAATATAGTTCGGCAGGATTTTATTTGAAAGAAGAAGAATGCGGGTTAGAAATTTCACCTTATTATTAGTGCATTTTGCCTTCCCAAGCTGGGGCTTGGGAAGTATAGGGGTAAAGTGTGTCAGAATTTTATAGTATTTTGAAACCTACCTTCTCGTACCCAATCTCCTGATGGGTACGGAGGGTAGAAAACGTTACGAATCAGGAGATTCGTAACGAGTACAAAATTTCATCCTATCTCTTCTCATACAATTTCCATAATCTGCTGAAGACATAATCTAATGCCGGTCCGAGCAGCTCAGGATCATCTGTTTTTGACGGCATATTTTCAAAGACTACATATGGCACTTCAGTTCCGTTTATGTTTATATGAGTTGGAGAGTTTTTGGAAACTTCTTCGAAGTCAACTTCCTTATACATCCTTTCCAATTTTTCATCCGGCAATCCGTGCTCGAGAATGCTGTCCGGCTTATCAGGGTTAAACCTTTTCCTGTTTTTTCTCAGTGATTCTTCGAACGGAACATTTATATAAACAATCGCTGCATCTTCAAGAATCTCTTTTGATAAATGTTTAAATGCATCTTTGTATCCCCCATGTTCCGTACCACGGGAAAATTCAATAAGGGCAGTACTATCAGAATGCATCTCCGGGTAATCGCGGATCAAACGGCTGTAATCAAGCGAGATCCTCTCTATAAGGAGGCTCCATAAATATTGTTCTATAAAATAACCATCCGGTGTGGAATGTAGCCTGGGTTTGTTAAATTTCTTTTCTAATATGGCATCTTCTTCAAACCAGGTCCAGAGCATAGGGAAATCATCAATTTCTTTTATCTTTCCCAGGTGAAATCTTTTTATCCTTTCTTCATCAGTGGAGTTCTTAAGATAGTTAATCACTTCAGATTTACCTGATGCTGGTCTTCCGAGTAAAAATATCTTGTGAAATATTTCTGACATTGTAATAGAGTTTAAATTGAAAAAAGTAAAAATACAAATATATTAATCTTATCTCTATACAATAAAAAAAATTGAATTATAAATTGTAAATTACAAATTGTAAAAATAAATTTTTATTCAAGCTTCCTGATTTGATGCCCCGGAGGTACCCAGGTCCCAAAGATTGCCGGAATGATAACCTCGATTGGTCAGACTGGGATTTAGGCTCAAAAGAGAGTTTATAATATCCATCACTATTTCCATTGGATAAATATTAGTCAATATCAATAAAGATTTATTTATGTTAATTTTCACAAAGCAATCCTTGAAGTTAAGAAAAGTTAAAGTTATTTTTTACTAAACAAAAACATAAATTATGTACGGGGGCGGATATATCTTTGAAGAATCAAAAAACGGCAGCTCTGAAGTTGATGACAAGAAAAAATTAGAAAAGTTCGAGGCAAAAATTGCTGCAGGAGAGAAGATCGAACCTGCGGACTGGATGCCTGCTGAATATAGAAAACAATTGGTAAGAATGATTGAGCAGCATGCTCATTCTGAAATAATCGGTGCGCTTCCCGAAGGAACGTGGATAACCCGTGCGCCCGGATTCAGAAGAAAGCTTGCTTTGATGGCTAAGGTGCAGGATGAAGTTGGTCATGCGCAATTACTTTATAGCGCCGCAGAAACACTCGGCAAATCCCGTGAAGATATGATAAATGATCTTATCACCGGTAAGTCAAAATATTCAAATGTATTTAATTATCCAGCGGTAACATGGGCTGATACTGCCGTTATAGCCTGGCTCATAGATGCCGGAGCGATAATAAACCAGGTTGCAAATTCCAAGGGATCTTATGGTCCTTACTGCAGGGCTTTAGAAAGAATCTGCCTTGAAGAATCTTTTCATTTGAAATACGGACACGATAATGTAGTCTTTCTTGCTACCGGTACTTCAAAGCAAAGAGAGATGGTCCAGGAAGCTTTGAACAGATGGTGGCCGCCTATAATGCATTTCTTCGGTCCTTCAGATAAAATTTCAGTTCATACGGAAACTTTGATGAGATGGAAAGTTAAGATGGCATCAAATGATGACATGAGACAAAAGTTTCTTGATATGTATGTTCCGAAGATATGGGAATTAGGTTTGACAATTCCTGATCCGAATTTGAAAAAGAATTCTGAAACAGGTAAATGGGAATATACGGAGCCTGACTGGGATGAATTCAAAAGAGTTATAAACGGCGACGGTCCCTGTAACAAGGAGCGTCTTGCCGTCAGAAGAAGAGCCGAAGAAAAAGGTGAATGGGTTAGAAAAGCTTTAATGAGAAAAGAAGAAGCATACACAATGCCCCTGTCTTAAGAAGAAATTTTGCATAGCATTAGCATTCTTCAATTCCTTAAATATTACTCCGTGAAAGCATAAGATATTCTTAACCACTTCAACGTAAACTTGTTGCATTCTCCAAAAGTAAAAGAAATCGAACAATTAATTTAATGTCAATAAAATCCTTAGACCCCCGGGTTACGAGAGAAAAACTTCCTGAACAACCAGATACCAATCCGATAAAGGAATTGATAAACTGGCAGACATACGAGGTTTTTCACCAGACAAAGAAAGGTGACCGGCATATTCATGTTGGTTCTCTGCATGCTCCGAATTCTGAAATGGCTCTTCTTCTGGCAAAAGAGCAATTTGCACGGAGATATAAATGTGTAAACCTTTGGGTTGTAAAAACAGGAGATGTTCATGCAACTGATTATGAGGATGAAGATATGTTTGAAACAAACCCCGAAAAAATGTACAGAGAGGCAAGCGGATATAAAGTCATGGACAGAATTAACAAATTTAAAAAAGCATAAACTATATTGAACGAATTTAGCGGCATTCGACTGGAAGCTGTAAAGGATCTTCTATTTCGAATGGCAGATGATGAGCTGGTACTCGGTCACCGGAATTCAGAATGGACAGGCTTCGGTCCAATACTTGAAGAAGATATTGCATTTTCTTCAATGGCGCAGGATAAGATAGGACATTCACATGCTTTCTATAGTATTTTAAATAAGCTTGGGGAATCTGATCCCGATACTCTTGCTTTTGCAAGGAAGGAAAAGGAATTTAAATGCTGCCATCTTGTTGAATTTCCTATAGGAAATTATAATTTTAGTCTGATGAGGCATTTTTTGTTTGACCATTCAGAGGCGGTAAGGTTTGAGATGCTTTCACAAAGTTCTTTCGTAGATCTCGCAAATGCTGCCAAAAAATTCCGCGGGGAAATTAAATACCATACAATGCATGCCGACACATGGCTTATTCAGCTAGGAAATGCTAATCATGAAAGTCTTTCAAAAATGCAAACTTCTCTGAATGAATGTTTTCCTCTTGCGCTGGGTATATTTGAGACGCCTGTAAATGAAGATGAACTGATTGAAGGAAATATTTTTCCCGGAGAAAGAGTTTTGATGGAGCAATGGTTAAAAAGTATTGAACCCATATTGGAGAAAGCAAAATTAGAAATACCTGATGTAGGAAATTTGACTCCGATATACGGAGGCAGAAAGGGAATGCATACAGAATATCTTCGGCCGCTTTTAGATGAAATGACAGAAGTTTACAGCATTGATCCAAATGCAGAATGGTAAAAGATATGGTGAGTGAAAAAGAAATATGGGAAGCTTTAGATGATGTAAAAGATCCTGAGATACCGAAAATTTCGGTGGTTGATCTGGGTATTATTACATGTGTGACTGTTTCTGAAAAAGATTTTGTAAATATAAAAATGACACCTACCTTCGCAGGGTGTCCTGCTTTGAATGTAATGAAGAGCGACATTCAGAACAGAATTTCACAGCTGCCTGTCTCGGGATTAAATATTGATGTAAGTTTCGATGTGCAGTGGAATTCAAACATGATAACTGACAGAGGAAGAGAATTATTAAAAGAATCAAACTTCGCTTTACCAAACAAGCATAACGGAATAGTTGAAATAGAAATGCTATCAAACGTCGAATGTCCCTTCTGCGGAAGCAAAAGCACAATTCTTAAAACCCCTTTCGGTCCCACACAATGCAGGGCAATTCATTATTGCAATAATTGCCTGCAGTCATTTGAGCAGTTCAAGCCGGTGTGAAAATTTTTATTCAGAATGTGTAGTTAAGGTTTATTTTGAAATTAAAGATCTATCTATAAAATTTTGAATTATTTTTTCTGATTCAGTTCCTCTATGATTTATTGCAAAACTTTTAAGTTTATTTAAAGCTGCATTTTTAGAATAGCCATTAGATAAAGTTAAATAGGTATAATAATAATCAATTATAAATATTGACGTAAAACTGTTAGAATTTTGATTAAAAAAATCAAAAACAGTCTCTTCAATTTTACCATTTTTTCCAGACATAAGTTGAGCAATGAGAACTTTATCGTATAAATCCGGATCGTAAACACTCTTAGGGTATTGATCTATAAATTTATATGTATCAGCAATATTACTCTCTAAGTTGGAATTGACCATTTTTTCAATATTAAATAAATTTG
>JBBSDT010000196.1:0-6415 GCA_038240405.1 Ignavibacteria bacterium | reverse complement strand
TGTACTGTAAGTTCACCAATCTTTTTCTCCTCACCCTTTTTCATTTCATATGTTTCATCTTCTGAAAAAACTTCAGCCTCCACCAATCCCATCGGTGAGAGATAAAAGTCTTTTGTAGCGAAATTTGCTATGTCCGGATTTTTCATTATTCCTTTTGAGTATTCACTGTAATACATTATGGGCTGAAGAAGCATTTCTTTATTATCTTTTTCAACCTTAACATTAAAGTGATACTTAGTATCGGTTTTATTGTTTGGATCGTCAAATGGTGTAGCTCCTAGATAAGTCAGTGTGTAACCGAAGGCGTCAACCGGTTTGTTTAGTTCCAGCGAAAGATTTTCTTCGCGGCTGTATTTTGATGATGCAATGATTCCGAGAAACACAAGCGCTAAACCTAAATGAGCTACATATGCGCCGAGAGAGCTTTTATTCTTTCTGAAGGAATTTACAGCGAGCTCTGCATTAACAAAAAATGAAAACAGAGCTGCAAGAGTAAAGAGTGCAATAAGAAAATCCTGCACTCCAACTATGACCAGTCCCACGGTGATAATAAATGCAAGAGTTAAAGGAAAGATCAGACTTTTGAAGAAGTTTTTTTCGTCGGTTTGCTTCCATTTGAGAAGCAGGCTAATGCCGTTAATCAAAGATATCAGTATGGCTATGGGAAGATTCATCTTATTATAGAATTGCGCATCAATGCTGCCCTTCGAAAATATCGGCCAGCTTGTTCCCGCAAGTATTACCATAGCAGCAGCACATAAAGTAATCGAACCTATAAATAAGGTGGATTCCCTGGAAAGCATTTTATTTGCTCCTGAGGTTAAAGCCCTAAGAGCTTTGTAACGGTATATTATTGCTCCTAATGAAATTAATGTGAACAAAGAAATAAAAACTATGAGAGAAAGATATATCTCATATCCGGGATCGACGAATGAATGAACTGATGAATCTCCTAAAATCCCGCTTCGCGTCAGGAAAGTTGAATATAAGACAAGCAAATAAGAGGAAATGCAAAGTATTAAATTCGTCTTTTTATATCCCCCGGTTCTTTTTTGTGCAAGCATGGTATGAATTGCCGCTACAATAACAAGCCATGGGATAAATGAAGAATTTTCTACGGGATCCCATGCCCAGTAACCGCCCCATCCTAAAACACCATAGGCCCAATAACCGCCCATCATAATTCCCAAACCAAGAACCATAGCTGAAAATAAAAGCCAGGGCATGGAAAACTTTATCCAGTCATTGTACCGGTTCTTCATTAACGTCCCTATTGCGAAACAAAAAGGCGCTGCTAAAGATGAGAATCCGAGAAACAATGTCGGTGGATGAATAACAATCCAAAAATTCTGTAAAAGGGGATTAAGTCCCCTACCTTCCTGTGGAATAAATCCGGGCTGAACATCTCCGGCGAATTTTTCCCAAACAAAAAGGAATGGCGATTTTAGAATTATTATGAATCCAAGAAATGAAACAATTAATGTAAATATGCACATGACCTGGGGTTCAAGGCGGTCACCTTTGGAAACATACTTAAGCAGGAATATTCCAATGATCGCAGTCCAGGTAGTCCAAAGCATGAAGCTCCCTTCCTGTCCTGAATAAAATGTGGACATTAATAAAGGCAGTCTTAGCTCCGAATTACTTTGCTCCCAGACATATGCAAACTGGTATTGATGAGTGAGTATCAGATACATCAAATATGCAGCGGTGGAAAGAATACCAATTGCAGTCAGATGATAGAAAGCTCTTCCGAATTTCAAATACTTATCTTTACCCAAATGGGTGAGAAAGTAACTCAAACAGGATAGTAGCGCTGCTGAAAAAAATATGTAAACTAAAATTTTTCCTATCATTATTTTATAGACCGGACTTTTTAACTTCTTTACCGTCTGCTTCGTACTTTGAGGGACATTTTGTGAGAATTTCCTTTGCATAAAAATCCCCGTCCTTCACTTTACCTTTCGCGACAACTGCCTCAGCAACATCAAAGTTATTGGGCTTGGCTCCGTCCAGAATAACTTTCATTTCATTATTAAAATCATCTTTCATATAAAAAGTAAAAGTATTTCTGACTGGATCGAATTTAGAATCTTTTTCTTTAATCCATTTCCCTTTGACCTCTACGGTTCTCATTCTGTCTTTAGCTTCGGTAAAATTGACATATTCTATCTTACTATTCATAAATGACATGAAGCCAATTGTCAGAAATACCACAATAATAAGAATCCCTATGAGTATCTTTATATTATGATAAAAGAAATTTTTTAATTTATTCAACTTCTTAAATTATTTTTTAATTTGAATAAGATCTTTTAATTATCAAAAAATTAATTTTTACTTTCCAATTTTCTTAATTTCTTATCGAGGTTCCACATAAAAGCAAATATTCCGATCCAGATTATCAAAACAATAACCAATACCACGTACATGGAGTTTGCTTCCAGGAAATCATATAATGAGCTCATTTAAACCTGATTACCTGTTTGTTTTATAGATAATCTTTCGATTCGTATCTTTAAATTCAAACTCCACAAAAATAATAAAGTAAATCCAAGCAAAGAAGCCAAAAAAATAATTAACATAGTTCTGTCCATATTAATTTTACCCTGAGAATTTATTATCGGATCCGGATGCAGGCTTTCTACGATGCGGGGCATTATAAAGATAAAGAAAGGTACCGTTACAGTTGCCAGTATAGAGTATACCGAAGCAAGCCTGGCTCGTTGATCTTCCGAATCGATCGAAGACCTCAGAGCAAAATATGCTCCGTATATCAGCAGTAAAATAAAGATGGACGTTTCCCGCGGATCCCAGTTCCAGAATGATCCCCAATTAAACTTTGCCCATACGGATCCTGTGACAGTTGCAAGTATACAAAAAAGAAAACCAAGCTGGGCAGATGAATAAGATTTAATATCGTAGTCAGGTTCCCTCGTTTTAAGATATCGGATAGAGTACCACATAGACATAAAAAATGCAGCAACTGCTATCCATGACATTGGAACATGGAAGTATAAAACCCTTGCTTTATCTCCCAGCGCCGGAATATACGGGACAGGCAAAACAATTCCGCAAATAATTACAGCGGAGATTATTAAGAAAATAAATATCTTGAGTAAGAGGTTCATTTATTTTCTGTTAATAATAAAACCATTTTCTACTTTCTCAAATTTTATTTTGGGATAATAATCCATTGCAGCCGGAGCGGAAAGAAGAAGAAGCATAGATTCTTTAGTGATTTCCTTACTGACTTTTTCAATTAATTTTTTTCCTATGCCTTTATGCTGGTATTTTTTGTCAACTGCCAGGTCGGAAAGATAACAACAGTAACAAAAATCTGTAAGAGCTCGTGCAATGCCGACAAGGTAATTATCTGACCAGGCAGTGATCGTTAAATTAGCATTATCAATCATCTTTTTAATCCTCGGTAAATTATTAGCGGGCCTGTTAATTCCTGATCTTAAAAAAAGATCAGCAACTTGTTCGGCAGTTACCTTAGTGTTTATTTTATAATTGATATTCATAATATCTTATTGAGGGATCGGCATTCCCATTTGAACATAAATATCTTCGATTTGTTTTTTATTTTTTGCAGCTTCCTGGTTTTTAGGATTTATCTCAAGAACTTTTCTGTAATACTTTAAAGCAGGTCTGTATTTATCCCTGGGTGAAAGAGTTGCATCGAACATAAGATAATTTGCTGCAATAAGACACTTGGCCTCAGCTTCCTTTTTAATAGGTTCGGACTTATCCGAAGCATACTTTGATATGGCGTCATCGGCAGTTTTAACAAGTACGGTGGCTTTTTCATCCGTAAGTGCGGAAGAATTGTTTTCCATTCGCGAATTAGTATCAGGTTTGCTTAAAGTAGTATTCTGGTCAGAAGTTTTTGAATCATCTGTGGCTTTCTTATCCTGCATTTTCGAACAGCCGGAAATAAAAACCAAAATTGCGATAAGAATCGAAATTTCTCTTTTCATATTCTTTGTATAAAATATTTTAAAATGATATTTTAACATACTTTAAAAATTTGTTTAAGCCAATTCAAATTATTAATCTTCCCAAATATATTTAAACAGTATAAGGGATACAACAAAAACCACAACAGAATATGAAATCAAAATTTGAAATTCATCCCAGAGTTTCTCAGTGCTGATTCCGCTGCTGGCTAACTTTGTAGCATTAATTGCAGCAAGCAGTAAAGGCAATAGTATTGGAAAAGAAAGAACAGGATAAAGGGTCCCCTTTAAATTTGCTTTTGAAATAATGGCCGCTATGATTGTGGATGAACACACAAGTCCTAAATTTCCAAGAATCATTGTTATCGCAAAGCCTGTGATATTTTTTACCTGATAATCAATTATAAGAGTGAATAATATTAAAATTATTATGTTAAGGAAAAAAGTCAAAATCAGATTAAAAACTAACTTACCAAGAAGAATTCCTGAAGGACCAGCAGATAATTTCAGCGCCATGGATGTTTCCTTTTCTTCCTCTTTAGTAAAAGTTCTGGAAAGCCCGCTGACTGCCGAAAAAAAAATTGCAATCCACAAAAGACCCGTAAGAATTTCATTGTCAATCTTCTCGTCTCCTATCGCGAAACGGATTATTGATATTGTTACCAGTACAAACATAAAAAGAGCATTGATAACATATCTTGTTCTTAATTCGGATTTTAGGTCTTTTTTAAAAATCAGGAAAGAAATATGTGAGAGATTTTGTGTCAATTGTAATCTTCAATATTTAATGTATGGTCGCAAAGTTCTTTATCGCTTTCATCATTTGTGGCTATTATGAGTATACCTTTTAGTTTTTGCTCCTCTGAAAACCTGCGAATTAAGTTGATACCGGACTTATCAAGATTTGTCCTTGGCTCATCCATCAATAAAATTTCCGGTTCATGCATTATCGCAAACATCAGTTTTAATCTTTGCTTCATGCCGGAAGAATAATTTTTCAATAACTCGTTTCTGTTTTGGTAGAGGCCGGCGCTTTCCAATAATGAATTAATTTTTTCCTTTGAATTCTGAAACGCAAAAGATCTGAGCCTGTAAAAAAAATCAAGATTTTCGAAGCCGGTCAGTTCGTCATATAAATTCAGGTAAGGAGAAAGAAATCCTATCTTACGAAACCGGCTTTCAGCGGAAAGCAGTATATTATTTTCGATTATCGAGACTTTTCCATTTGAAGACCGTGTAAGGTTTGCAATGATTTTTAATAAGGTGGATTTCCCGGATCCGTTTCTTCCGGAAATTGTAATGGATTGTGAAGTTGAGAGCTTAAAACTGAGGTTCTTAAAAATACATTTTCGGGAAAATGACTTGGAAATATTTTCGCATATAATCTCAATATTGCTCATGGACTATGAAAGAAAAACTAATTTATTTGCAGGATACCTTTCTTTTCATACAATCGCTGCTGACGTCTCAAACCTGCCTGCTCAAATCTCCTTTTTTCTTCAGGTGTTTCCGGAATTATCTCCGGGACTTTGGTTGGCTTTTTTGTTTCTTCACTCAGACAGACAAATGTAAGATATGCGCTGTTTGTATGAGTGATTTTACCTGTCTTTATATCTTCTACTTCAACTCTTACGCCAACTTCCATCGAAGTATTGAATGCACGGTTTACGGATGTCTTTAAGCGAACAATGTTTCCGAGGTATACGGGGTGATGGAAATTTAAATTATCTACTGCAGCGGTTACAGCAACATTGTTGCAGTGTCGTGATGCGGCAAGTGCAGCAGAAATATCAATCCAGTGCATTAGCCTGCCTCCGAGAAGATTTCCATGAATATTGGTATCATTTGGAAGCACCAATTCGATCATTTCAATTTGAGAGTCCTTTACATTTTTTGATCTCATATTCAAACAGGAATTTTGTTTTTTAAGGACCTTACTTTACCTAATAGTTCACTCGATGAAAATTTACTTTCAAACCGTTCAATTTCTTTTTTCGCATCTTCATATTTCTTTCTTAAAATCAAAATTTCTATCTTGCCATATAATGCATCATCGGCATATTGAGTATCAAAATATTCGTCAAGTACGTTATCATAATAGACCAATGCAGACTTGTAGTTGCCTAGGGTATTATATAGCTCAGCGCTTTTCAGAGCTTTTAAAGCAAGTTTCCCTTTTAACTCGGTGATGCGGGTATCAGCTTCACCGGCATATTTACTCTTTGGATAAAGTTCCAGGAAACTTTGAAATTCTGTAATTGCATTTCTTGTGTATGTCTGATCAAGGTTGTATGCAGGCGAGAGTCCGTAATAAGACATTGCCAGCTGATATCTTGCCTCTTCCAAAAGTGAACTCGAAGGGTAGCTTTTAGTCAACGATTCAAATTCATAAATCGCTAGAATATATTCTTCTCTCTTATAATAGCTCATACCGAGGTAATAAATAGCTTTAT
>JBBSDT010000195.1:0-6453 GCA_038240405.1 Ignavibacteria bacterium | reverse complement strand
CGTTTTGTCATTCCGGCAATCTTTAGGCCGGAATCCAATCAGCACTTAATTTGTAATTTTTAGTCCCACGTCGAGTCACCGGCGTTTTTCCGGGACTCGGACGCAAACAGTGAAAATATTCCTATCCACATAAGGATAATATAAAGTCCTGCTAAGGCTGGATTTTGATTGATTGGATCCCCGCTCAAAAGATTGCGGGGATGACAGAAGGTAGGGATAATATGAAGCCTTCTAAGCGGGATTCGGATTGATTGGATCCCCCGCTCGCCTCGTTGAGCTCGACGAAGCGGGCCAAAAGATCACGGGGATGACAGGAGGCAGGATTCATTATTCGCGAACATGCTGGATATTATATAGTATTTAACTACACACGGATATTGAGTAAATTTGATTTTATAACTTTAAATCAAGATGGGAAATATTATAACAGTTGAAAATGGAGTTCTGAATGTTCCTGACTACCCGGTAATTCCATTCATTGAGGGCGATGGAATAGGACCTGAAATCTGGAAAACTGCCGAATATGTTTTTGATGCGGCTGTGGCACATGCTTATAACGGTAATAAAAAAATAGAGTGGGTGGAGGTGCTGGCAGGTGGAAAAGCTTTTAAAAAAACCGGAGTGTGGCTGCCGGATGAAACTGTAAAAGCATTCGAAAAATATCTTATTGGAATTAAAGGTCCTTTAACAACCCCTGTAGGAAAAGGCATACGGTCTATTAATGTTGCATTGAGACAAATGCTCGACCTGTATGTTTGCCTCCGGCCTGTTAAATATTACGGAGGAATTGAAACTCCCGTGAGAAGGCCGGAAAAGGTAAATATGGTAATATTCAGAGAAAATACTGAAGATATTTATACAGGAATAGAATTTAAAGCAGGCACTGATGAAAATAAATTATTTATGAATTTCTTAAGAGAAAGTTTTCCTGAAAGATTTGAGAAGATAAGATTCGGTACCCTGGAAAAAACAAATGCTTTTCTGAAGGCGGAAAATCTCCCTGAAACAGATGAGGTCGAAGTGGGAATCGGCATAAAAGTTATATCGAGAGTAGGGACTCAAAGACTTATGATCGCAGCATTGAATTACGCAATTGAGAATAACAGGCGCTCGATTACTATTGTACATAAAGGAAATATAATGAAATACACTTCCGGCTCATTCAGAGACTGGAGCTATGAAATTGCAGAAAAAATGTTTGGTGAAAAAATCTATTCAATGATGCAGTGGGAAAAAACAAAGGAATCAAAAGGAAAAGATGCCGCGGACATTGAAAAGGAAATTGCCTTAAGCGAGGGTAAAATCTTAATCAAGGATGCTATCGCAGATAATGCTTTGCAAAAAGTTTTAATAGAGCCCGAAGACTTTGATATTATTGCAACCGAAAATCTGAACGGGGATTATATGTCGGATGCAATTGCAGCGGAGGTCGGCGGGATAGGAATTGCCCCGGGCGGAAATATAAATTATATTTACGGAAATGCTGTATTTGAGGCCACACATGGAACTGCGCCTGCATTTGCAGGACTTGACAAAGTTAATCCTTCTTCATTAATACTATCCGGAATGATGATGCTGAATTATTTAGGATGGAAAGAAGCAGGGGATTTAATCGAAAATGGTGTCAGAAGAGCAATTGAAAGCAAGCGGGTAACTTTTGATTTTGCAATGCAGATGACATATGCAACGGAAGTAAAATGTTCGGAATTTGGCAGAGAAATAGTAAAGAATTTTTAAAAAGCTCTTTTGTAGGTAGAAGAAAATATAGAGCTGAAGCTTAGAACTAAGACATGAAACTTCAGAGCTAAGACTACAAACTTTATAATTAAGAGTTGAAACTTTATAATTAAGAGTTGAAACTTTAGAACTAAGAGTTGAAACTTTAGAACTAAGAGTTGAAACTTTAGAACTAAGAGTTGAAACTTTAGAATTAAGAGTTGAAACTTTAGAACTAAGAAAACAAATCGTCTGACTAAGACATCTGACGCTTGAGTTAAGAAGTGTTTACTGAAAATTATGTCACAAAAGGGGATTGAAAAATACACAAATTGTTGTGCGAAGAACTCAATTACAAGAATTATGGAGTCGAACCGTCAAGTTATGAACGCTGATCACGGAGAAAAATGGTAAAATACTTGTGCGAAGGACTCAGTCACCCGGGAAAAATGATCAGAGACCCGAGAAAAACTCCGGGTCCGGACCGCGAAGGACCGGAGTGTAACCGAAAAATAGTGAATCAGAAAAGTTATGGAGCCCGCAGCTAAAGAAATAAGACATGCACCTCTGAAATGACTGCACTTTACCAAAAATGTCACAAAAAAAGTGACATATATTTCAAATCTACTGACATATATTTCAAAAAATCAGAGTTGCAAAATTAGAGTACGAACTTGGACATAAATGATCCCTTCTTGATTTGACCATTAGTTTAAATTCTTTCTACAAAAAAAGGCAAGATGTGAGTGGAAATACTTTATTTTAAGAATATAGAAACTGAGAAATCGGTTCGAAGGTCTTATTTGAGGTAAGGTCTTACCGGTCGATCTTTGTGATCGGGGACTTAGCAAAGACAGCAAAAAATGAAATACACTTTAATATTTTGAGTAAATTTATTAGATTGATATTAAATCAGTTATAGTTTGTCTCAAATCACAAAAGAAAAAATACTACTCTTCGTCTGTCTGGCTTTTATTTTGTCAGTATGTGAGGTATTTGAAGAGGAATGTCATGAGAATTTCAACAATGAGAGTCATGTTTTTTTATGCCGTGATTATTCAACCCAAGTAAAAGTTTTTAGCAAAAAAACAGCTAATCCAATATGTACGTTCACCACAGAATCTTATTTCGTTAAAAATATTTTTGCTTCATTTATTTCACAACTTAGAACCACAAAGACTTTTCAGACTTCCTATTTAGATATTTACCTGCGGCACTCATCTCTTCAAATTTAAATCCAACTCTTCACAATAGTTTCTTTTTCCATTCAAATTTTCTAATCTTTAGAAAGTCACATTATAATTTATGATTGACAAAATAATTGCTTTCTCGATAAAGCAAAAAATAGTAATTGGATTACTTACATTTATACTTATTGGATTTGGAATTTATTCAGCGATAAAACTCCCTATAGATGCTGTTCCTGACATTACGAATAATCAAGTGCAGGTTATTACTTCGAGCCCTACTCTTTCTGCTTCCGAGATTGAAAGATTTATATCGTATCCTGTAGAGGTTTCGATGAAAACTATTCCTGATGTTATTGAGCTTAGGTCAATTTCAAAACAAGGGTTATCAATAGTAACGGTAGTATTCGATGAAAGTGTTGATACTTATTTTGCACGCGAACAAATATTTCAAAAGCTTAAGGAGGCTGAACAGAATATTCCTCAAGGCTTAGGTAGCCCGCAAATGGCGCCAGTAAGCACAGGGCTTGGAGACATTTATCAATACATTGTTAGAGCAGTAAATCCAAACGATACGAACTTTAATTTACAAGAGCTTAGAACTATTCAGGATTGGATTGTAAAAAAACAATTGGTTGGAACACAAGGAGTTGCTGAAGTAGTCAGCTTTGGAGGTTTTGAAAAGCAATATCAAGTCCTTGTTGATGCAAACGCATTGAACTCATTCAATCTTACTCTTAGCGAAGTTTTCAATGCTGTCGAAAATAATAATGCAAATGTTGGCGGAGCATTTATCGAACATGAATCAGAGCAGTATTATATAAGAGGAATAGGATTAGTTCAAAACATTCCTGATCTTGAAAATATAATAGTAAAAAATGTAAATAACATTCCAATATATTTAAAGCAAGTTGCAAACGTAGAATTCGGTGATGCTTTGAGACTTGGCGGTGTAACTCAAGACGGCAAAGGTGAAGTTGTTGCAGGAATTGTTCTTATGCTGAAAGATGCAAACTCTAGAGAAGTGTCAAAAAGAGTTCATGAAAAAATTCAGGAAATAAAAACAACTCTTCCAAAAGGAGTAACTATAGATGAGTTTTATAACAGAACGGATTTAGTTGACAGAACGATTTCGACAGTCGAAAGAAATCTCATCGAAGGCGGTCTGATAGTGATCTTTGTATTGGTTTTAATCCTTGGAAATATAAGAGCGGGTTTTATAGTTGCATCTGTAATTCCTCTGTCTTTGCTTTTTGCAATTATAATGATGAGGATATCCGGAGTTTCAGGAAACTTAATGTCTCTCGGAGCAATTGATTTTGGTTTAATCGTTGATGGAGCGGTTATAATAGTTGAATCCTGTGTTAGAAATATCTCCATTAAAATCTCAGATCTTTCAAGACCTCTTACAAAATCGGAGCTTACTGATTCTGTTTTGAAATCAACTATTGATATTATAAAAGCTGCTCTGTTTGGTGTGATTATTATTATTGTAGTTTACCTTCCCATATTTTCTCTTGGAGGAATCGAAGGTAAAATGTTTAAGCCGATGGCATTCACGGTTGGTTTCGCATTGCTTGGAGCATTGATACTTTCACTCTCCTATGTTCCGATGATGTCGGCTTTAATATTAAAAACTAATATTAAAGAGAGGAAAACATTGGGAGATAAGATTATCAATTTTGCAAAAAGTATTTATTTGCCTGTTCTTAAATTTGCGATGAAATTTAAAGCTTTAATACTTGGAATTGCTGTTTTGATTTTAGGTGTAAGTATCTTTTTATTTACAGGGCTTGGGGGAGAATTTATTCCAAAGTTAGATGAAGGTGATATAGCATTTAATCTTATTAGGGTACAAGGGATTTCTTTAAAGGAGTCAATGAATATTTCGACAAAGATAGAAAATATTTTAAAACAAAAATTTCACGAGCTCAAAACAGTTGTGACCAAAACAGGAACTCCCGAAATTACAACTGATCCGATGGGTGTAGAATTTAGCGATGTCTTTGTGATGCTGAAGCCAAAGGAAGAATGGCAAAGCGGGAAAACCAAAGATGAATTAATTGCCGAGATGCAAAAAGAACTTGCGGTTGTTCCCGGAGTTGGCATTACTTTTTCTCAACCAATAGAAATCCGATTTAATGAATTAATATCGGGTGCCAGAACAGATGTTGTCGTGAAAATATTTGGTGATGACCTTAGTATTCTTTCTCAAAAAGGAAATGAAGCTGCAAAAATATTATCTACCATAAACGGTGCACAGGATATTTCGGTTCAGCAGATTGAGGGCTTGCCTCTGTTGAACATAAAAATTTTAAGAGATAAAATAGCAAGATACGGAATTAACGTAAGTGATGCTAACTATGTCATTGAAACTGCATTGGCGGGAAAAGATGCCGGCGTTGTTTTCGAAGGAGATAAAAAATTTGACATTGTTGTAAAGTATAAACAAGATTTTAAAAGAGATGTAACATCTATCGAAAATATTCTTATTCCTTCTCCAACCGGACAAAAGATTCCTTTGGGAGAAATTGCTGAAGTAAAAATCGAAGAAGGTCCGGCAGAGATAGCAAGAGAAAATGGAAAAAGAAGAATATTCATTCAATCGAATGTCCGGGGACGTGACATACAAAGCTTTATCGAAGAGTTAAAATCACAAGTTAATGCACGATTAAATCTTCCTCCCGGTTACACAATTGAATATGGAGGTCAATTCCAAAATTTTGAAAGTGCAAGAAAGGGATTGCTCATTGCTGTTCCCGTTTCCTTATTCCTGATATTCACTTTGCTGTTTATAACATTCAATTCGGTTAAACAAGGTCTTCTCGTTTTTTCAGGAATTCCATTTGCAATTGTCGGAGGTATCTTTGCTTTGATTCTAAGGGACATGCCTTTCAGCATTTCAGCCGGTGTTGGATTCATTGCACTCTTTGGCGTTGCAGTTTTGAATGGAATCGTAATGATTTCCTATTTCAATAAACTCCAATCAGAAGGTTACTCAAATGTAATACAAAGAATTGAAGAAGGCACTCTAACAAGATTAAGACCGATATTGATGACTGCACTCGTTGCTTCCCTTGGTTTTATTCCGATGGCAATATCAACCGGTGCAGGTGCAGAAGTTCAAAGACCACTTGCCACAGTTGTAATAGGAGGTTTAATTTCTTCTACAATACTTACGCTAATAGTCTTACCTGTTCTTTATTCAATTTTTACAAAGGAGAAACAAATATGATTAAGCAAATGAAAAAGTTTTTAATATTGATTTTATTTCTTACAATTCCAATAGTATCAATTTCACAAACTAAAACTGTGTGATGACTCAATAGAAATGTCAGTAATATAACTCAATAGAAATGTCAGTAAAATATTAAATTGAAGAGACCCCAAGAAAGGAGTTTTTCAATTTGAATGGAGTACTGACAATGAGCCAAAAAGAAGTTGACAGACTTAGTATAATAAATCAGGTAATGAGTAAGAAAATAACAGTAAAAGAATCATCTGCGATATTGAACTTGAGTGAACGGCAACTATTCAGGCTACTGAGACG
>JBBSDT010000194.1:0-6497 GCA_038240405.1 Ignavibacteria bacterium | reverse complement strand
TTATAATTCTTGATCCTCCCTCTTTTACAAAATCAAAAAGAAATTTAATACCTGCATTAAAAGGATATTCGGAATTGAATTACAAAGCAATGAAATTATTGAAGCCAAATTCTTTACTATTTACATTTTCATGCTCGCACCATATTAATGAAAAAAACTTTGAAGAAATACTAATAAAAAGTTCATCGGAAGCCGGAAGAAGAATTCAGGTTATAGAAAATATCAATTGTTCATTTGATCATCCGATTTTACCCCAAATGAATGAAACAAAATATTTAAAAGGATATATGCTAAGAGTTTTATAAATTACTTCTTTGAACATGGTCTTAATTAGAATTATATTTGTATTAAATGATTTCATAAGCTACAAGAAAGTAAGGATTAATTGCAAGACAGGGCAAAATTTAATATTAAAGTATGGATAAAAAGATTAGGTGTACTTGGGTTCTTAATATTACTTGTAAAGGGGTTGTTATGGTTGATTATTCCTTATATTATATCAAGATTTTTTTGAATGAAAATAGAATAACTAAAAATAAATAATAGGAGAAAATGAAAAAAGGAATTTATTCGGTAATGCTTCAATCTGTATGCGTGATTTTTTTGATGTTCAGCATAAACAGTTGCAGTAACGACACTGTAACACCTGCGGGTCCTGATGCTAATACAGTAAGCGGAACTATCACATTTGCAGATACAAATATACTTAGAACCGGGGGATTTTATGATATTGGGGTTTTTCCAAATCCTTCTACTCCGCCTGCATATTGGTTTGGTCCTCCATCTTCCAACGATACCTTAAGATATACTAAAACCGGAAATTTATATACAGCAACTTTTAAGCTAAAAGGTGTCAGTAATGGGAGTTATGTGGTGGCAGTCGGCTTTCGCACTGATACACAGCGTGATCTGATAATGGGTGTTTATGGATGCGACACTTCGCATTCAACTTGTTTTTTTGATCCTCAAAGAATTTCAGTTACAAATAACCAGGGAGTCGAAAATGTAAATTTTATTTCATGGGCTGACACAACAAAGAAAGTATTCTGATTAAATGAATATTCATTTTAAAACTGCTTTTCATTTCGTTAAGAGCAGAGTCTTTTGTCAAAAGATTCTGTTTTTATTTTTATTGCTTACCGGGAATATATACGGACAGGGATCGTTTGAAGGTAAGGTGATTGACGGGGAAACAAACTCGGTCATAAGCCTGGTAAACATCCGTATAGAAAAAGAGGAAAGCAAAGAATTTTTACAAACTCAATCGGATTTATCAGGTAATTATAAGTTTCAGAATGTCAGTCCGGGTATTTATGATATTAAAGCTATTTATATTGGTTATAAGGAATACAAGAATAAGATTTATATAGAAGCCTTTAAATCAAAGTCATTGAATATTTTCCTGGATCCTGCTGAGATTGAAACTGAAAAAATAAATGTAACTTCTACAAAGACGGAGGTTACGCTGCAGCAGACGCCCTCTTCAATATCAGTCATCACTGCTGATGATGTAAAAAGAAAAAATATATTAACTTTTGACAATCTGCTGGAAGAAGTCCCGGGAGTTACTATAAACAAAAGCAGCGGAATAAATGTGAATTCGTTATCTATCAGGGGTTCATCTGATGTTGCCGGCGGCGGAATCGGAAACAGGGTATTGTTATTACTTGACGGCAGACCTTCACTAACAGGGGACTCCAAAGGCGCCCTCTGGTCATTAATTCCGGTGTCGATTATAGAAAGAACGGAGGTTGTTAAAGGTGCGTTCTCTTCTTTATACGGATCCAGTGCAATCGGCGGTGTAATAAATGTAATTACAAAAAAGCCTACTTATAAGCCTTATACCGGGATAAATCTTAATTATGGGTTTTATGAAAAATTGCCGGACAGCTTAAAATTCGAAAATAATCTTTTATCATTTTCAGGAGCAGATATTATTCACAGCAATACAATCAAGAAGTTTTCATATCTGCTTAATTTTAATTATAAAAAAAATGACGGGCATGCCCAGCAGACGGATTATAACTTTTATAGCGGCATGGGAAAGTTCACTTATGATGTGTTGAGTAACCGGGATCTTGAAATCACTCTCCAATATACTAATTCAAACAGCGGCTTTCCTCATTACTGGAGAAAGGATGCAGGACAGATTGCGGACCCCTATAAGGTGGCAGGCTATTACTTAGGAGACAAAATAAAAAAGCAAACACAAAGCTATGATTTATTTTACAGGGCGATTCCTAACAAAAAATCAAAATATACTACCCGGTTTTACTATTACTATCTAAAGAGCAACTCTTTTTATAACCCGAACAATCCTGTATCCATACAATTTGCAGATTCCGGAAAAGCGCTGAATACATTTATTGATTCTTACAATATCGGAAATGTTTCACAAATTGATATGCAGATCAGTAAAATTAACTATTTAATTACAGGACTGGATTTTCAGATGAATATTGTCAAGTCTGACCCGCAGGATATTTTGTATGGGGACCAGCAGATGAATAACTTTGGTGTTTTTTTTCAGGACCAGTTTAAACTGATAAGAGATAAAAATGAAAATTCAATTCTTGAATCAACAATAGGGGCAAGAGCAGATTTCAACAAAGTAATTTCCGGAGTTAAATCATTTCAGGTAAGCCCGAAATTTTCTTTGATATATACACCGGCTGCAACCAATAAAATATTTAACAATACAGCTTACAGGTTCCTCGTCGGGAGAGCCTTTCGCGCGCCATCAATAGCAGAGATATATTTTAAGAAAGAATTGTTCGGAGGATTTGATTTTATTTACAATCCGGATCTTAAGCCTGAAGAAATGATATCCGCAGAAGTAGGTTTAAGAAAACAATTTCTTAACAGATTTACAGCTGATTTTTCTTTTTTCTTTAATAAATATGATAACCTGATTCAGTATGTGAATACCGGAACCTCATTATATGGTCCGTTCCAGGTTCAGAACATTGCAAAGTCACAAATTAAAGGATTTGAGTTCTACATCGATTATAATTCTAAGATAAAAATAAACAGCAAACCTTTCGAATATTTTTTTAATTTAAGCTATACTTATTTAAATGCCCGGGATCTTTCAAAGAACAGGAAGGATGATTTTCTTCCTTATAAGCCGGCACATAACTTTAACTTTACAGCTAACCTGAGTTACTCAGGGATTAATTTAAATATTAACGGCAGGTATTTAAGTAAAATTGATGAGGTCTTGTTTTATAAATTCGAAGAACCTTCTTCATATTTTCTGTTGAACATGAAACTCAGAAAAGATATTACAAGTAAAATTTCCATTTTCGTAGCGGTGAATAATTTATTAAATGAATCTTATCAGGAGCTTGAAAGGATTCAGGCTCCTAACAGGAATTACAACTCGGGCATTTCAATTGAATTTTAATTTGAATTACTCTTTGAATCCACCATTCTTCACATACGTTTACTTGTCTGAATTTATTTTATATATTTAAAAAATAAATACACTTTAAAATTTTATTACAAACATGGAAATTTTTAAAATATTTTATCTAACTAAGTTAAGAAATAGTACAGATACGAAACCCGCAGCAATCAAAATCTTATTATTTGTTTTTGCTTTACTGCTTTCTTCTTTATATCCATCCGCTCCTGTTTTCTCAATGTCTTCACTTCATGGATTTATCCTTACCGGGGATCCGGAATCTGCTGCCGGCGCCACCTGGACTTATCAGGATACTATTAGCAGCGTAATTTATGATATGAGCGGCATACTTTTTAAGCCTCAGGGAGCTGGAATTTTTCCGGGGGTTATTATCAGTCACGGCTTTCAGGAAAATGTTACTAATTACAGTACTGCAATTGCTTTAAAAATGCGAAGCTGGGGATTGGTTTGTATTGCAACAAATTATACTCATGCTACCGGTGTACCAGTGGGTTCCCCGGGAAATATTTTTCAACCCGGAGCCAGTTCTTCAAATCTTTTGCGAGCTCACAAATGCCTGGATATCCTGACAAGTCTTGGTTATGTAAATATGTTGAGAATTGCTGCACATGGATTTAGCATGGGAGCATTTGTAACTGCTGCATTTGCAGGTGTTTATCCGGGTGTCCTTTTGGTTGCGTCACACACAGCAGGAGGAGTAAATAATTCAAAGTTGGGCTGGACAACTGTTACACAGGCAAACGGCATAACAATTCCTTACCAGATTCACCACGGGGATAATGACGCCGTGGTCGCCTTAAATGATGATAAAAAGCTTGACACTATTCTAAGGTCGCACAATGTAATTGATACATTATATATTTATCCTGGTTACGGACACAGCCAGATTGCGTATGATTCTCTCATGCTTATGAGAGTCAGAGCATGGTATATTTCCCATGGCTTATTTACTCAAACGCTGAATCTTACAATGTTCATCCAGGGATTTTACAATGCCGGTTCCGATACTATGATCCGGGATACTTTACGCGTATATTTGAGAAATAATTATTCGCCATATGCTATTGTAGATTCTTCCAGGTCGTATTTATCTGCTAATGGAAACGGGATATTCAATTTCTTCAATGCGATAAGCGGAATAAATTATTATTTACAGCTTAAGCACAGGAATTCCATTGAAACATGGAGCAGGGCACCCGGGCAAATCTTTTCAAATTCCGTTCTTACTTATAATTTTTCGGATTCTGCATGGAAAGCTTTTGGAAATAATATGTTGTCTGTTGACGTTGCACCTTTAAGATTTGCAGTTTATAATGGTGATGTAAATCAGGACGGATTAATAGACTTATCGGATATAATTGCAATTTACAACGATGCAACTGTTTTTGCTTCGGGATATGTAGTGACTGATATTAACGGAGATAATTTTGTAGATGTGAGCGATTTGATACCTGCGTATAATAATTCTAATAACTTTGTAGGAACTATACGACCTTGATAATGTTATTCAAATATTCAAAAAACTAATTTGAAGAGAATTTCAGTTTACCATCTAATCCCTTGCCGATAATTTTCATCAAAGTAGAAAGCCTCATATCTGTTGCATTGTTTTCAACTCTTGAGATATAAAATTTAGTTGTTCCTGATTTAAGCGCAAGATCTTCCTGGGTAAATTTTTTATTAATTCTCGCTTCTTTGATAACTGTACCGGCCTCATCGGGCTTGAATTCCATTTCAAAATTTTTCTGAGTAAAATCCCTGTCCATTTCATAGACTTTGCCTATCAGGACCCTGATATCTTCAATCTTTTTGACTGTTCTTTTGGTTAATTGTGTTTCATTATTTTTCAGGAATTCTCCTATGGCAGCGGCATCTTCCTCTTTAATGACGGGTACCCAGATGCTTGAGCCCCTTGCAGAGTTAATATTAGTTTCAGAGCCTTTTAACAATCCGTGATCATTTAAATCAAAAATCTTTAGCCAGGATGACCTGGCATTATCGAAAGCTTTAACGCCGAGCCCGTCTCCGATTCTGAATATCTCAGTATCCGATAAAATCTTAAAAGGAAGGTTTCTATTATCAATGTTTTTGTCCCATACTAATGATGAAATTAATTTATCATTTTCAACAATATAGGATTGTTCTCCATTTGAACCGTTCGATTTGGCAATTTTATTTACGGAGTCTATAGTTGCTTTATTGAAGGTTTTATTTGTCACAACTGTAATATCATTTAACATCTTCTGGAGACTGTATTTTTTCTGAATGAACTTTTGAGGTTCCTTTAGATCCGTATATTCTAGACAAATTCCTACTATTGCCCCGGGCAATCCCTTTTCATTCCGTATAACAGAAGTTGACAAAAATAAATTAAAATATTTGCCGTCTTTTTTCTTGCTTACCAGATTACCTTCCCATCGAATTTTACGATTTATTCCAGGCGCATGCTTCAAACGTTTCAGTGAAATATTAGGAGGGTTCATTAATGGTAAGGGTCTATCGAGTAATTCCCGATTATTAGCATATCCAAACATATCAGCTAATGATCCGTTTGCAAACATTGTATTGTTTTCCAGGTCAGTTATATAAACACCTGCCTTGATATCTTTTATGGTTTTTGCGAAAAGGTTTAACTTATTTTTAACTCTCCTTTTCCTTCTGTCTTTGTTTTTACTATCATTGCCATTTAAGGACTTTTTAAATGGCTTTAACTTTTCTTCTTTGGATTTTTGCATGAATCGCTCCTCTCTCGTTTGACAGTCTCTTTTTGCGTAATTGTACGCTTATGCATCCTTCATAAAATCCGGACATTTTCACTTTTATAATTTTAACTTCTAAATTTTAAAACCTTTATTGATTTTGTAGTCATGCCCTTAATTGTTTAATGTAAATTTAAAATTGTTCTGGTGGAAATCAGGAAAGAAACGTATGAAGAGAATAGTCAGATTAGAAATAATGATCCGGATTCATTCGTATCTTATTGGAATTTACATCGTTCTGGTAACAATTAAAAATTAATTCCAAATTACACAACACAGGTAGCATTGATCATATTAAAACTAGATACTGT